>JADFWA010000356.1 GCA_015222855.1 Pseudomonadota bacterium
GATATCATCAATCCCGATATCCCGCAGGAAAATATCTCCAAGGTTTTCTGCAGGACTGGAATCGGAATCCTCCGTTTCATCAAATTTTCTGAAGCATCTCTTGCAGATTTTCAATGTTCAGACCTCCTCTACTGCCTGTCAGTCATGTTGGGTTTACTTCCTCAACCCAACCTACAGTGCTGTAAAAGATTTTGATATAAATTCAATCCGTTACCAAAATCAATTTTTCGACATCAGATGTGTCACAGCATTTTCAAGGCCGTCCAGGGTGAGTTCGGACATGTGGAAAACATCCTTGATCATCAGGATGGTGCGGGTGTAGTGCCACATGTCAGAAGGTACGGGATTCATCCAGACGGAATGGCGGAAGGTCTCCGCAAGGAATTTTAACCGCT
This sequence comes from Pseudomonadota bacterium, assembly GCA_015222855.1. Classification (GTDB taxonomy): domain Bacteria; phylum Desulfobacterota; class Syntrophia; order Syntrophales; family JADFWA01; genus JADFWA01. The sequence goes on from JADFWA010000356.1 coordinate 396, forward strand.
CAATGCTCGGAATCCCGCTTCTCTCATTCATATATATGGAGCCATTCCTTGCCACCAGTTCGTAAGGCGCCATGCTGGCATCCCCGATTATTATCAGGCGGGTTTCGGAATCGAGGCGGACAAGGTCCTCTATCCGCACAGGCTTTCTGCCTCTTTGAGGGTCCTCCCATACTCTGTCATATATTGTGTTGTGGAAAAAATAGGTCTTTATATCCTTGAACTGTGCCCTGGCATAATAGAAGAGTGTCCTGACCACGGGAATGTATGGCTCCATCGACCATCCGCCGTTGTCGATGACAAGAATCACCTTGAGCTTATCCTTCATCCTCCGTTCAAAGACGATCTCAATTTCGCCTCCGTTTTTCATGGTCTGGTATATTGACGCGTCTATGTTGATCTGGTCTTTCGGTCCTGCCGGTATCATGTGCCGCAGTCTTTTCATGGCCTCACCGATCATGGACTGGGTTAAGGGGCCGTCCTGTGAATAGTCCTTGTAACGCCGTTCCATGGCGACCTTTATCGCGGACTTATTCCTCGATACGCCTCCAACCCTCATCCCTCCGGGGTGGTATCCGGAATGGCCCACGGGAGATGTACCGCCTGTTCCTATCCATTTGCTCCCGCCCTCATGGCGTTCTTTTTGTTCTTTGAGCCTTTCCAGAAAGTAGTCAATCAGCTCTTCGGGACTCATCCTGTTCAGAGTAGACTCGTCGATTCCGAGGGCGTTCGCGAGGGACTTTGGGTCCTTGAGCCATTCATCCAGCATTGCCCTTGCAATCTCTGCCAGGTCGATCTCTTCGAAATCGGGAAGATCCGCGCCCTCAAAATGGTTGGCAAAGACCCTGTCAAAGAGGTCAAAATAGCGCTCACTCTTTACAAGAATGGCCCTCGAAGATGTATAAAAATCATCCAGTGAATTGATAAGGTTCCTGGAGAGCGCCTTCTGGAGGGTGAGAAAGGACGTGGGACTAACGGGGATACCCAACTGTTTCAGTTTATAAAAGAAATCGATGAACATTTTTTATCTTACAGTCTCCGCAAAAGGTCAGTTATTCCCTCCAATCATGCACATCGCCACATACAACTTCCCTCCCCTTGTGGGAGGGATTGAGGGAGGGGGCGAATCACCCCTTTTCTAAAGGGGAGTTAGAGGGGATTTCAGGCTTTTACAGTCTTCGCCTTCTTATAGAGTTCAGAGCCATCGAGTAATCGGGGCTCTTTTTAAAAAGTACACCAAGAAATGGCACTTCACCCTTTGCCAGTCTTTTGGGTGTAAAATCGGGATCTGTTCCAAGCGCCCTTGTCCAGTTGATAAGCTCCCTCGTTGCCGGAGTTTTCTCTATATTGTCAATGTTCCGGAGCCTGTAGAAGGTCTCGATTGAATTCTCTATGAGGTCGGTTGCAATATCGGGGAAATGAACCTTTACGATCTTTCTCATCATCTTGGGGTCCGGAAAGGCGATGTGGTGAAAATTGCAGCGACCCAGAAAGGGGTCAGAAAGATCCTTCTTTGCGTTGGAAGTTATAATAATAACCGGCCTGTGTTTGGCGCCTATCGTCTTGTCAATCTCTATTATGTCAAATTCCATCTGATCCAGGACGTCCAGCATGTCATCCTGAAAATCGGAATCGGCCTTGTCTATTTCGTCAATCAGAAGGACAACCCTTTTGTCCGATGTGAAGGCCTGCCCGATCTTACCCATCTTTATATAATCCTCGATATTGCTCACATCCCTGTCTGAATCGCCAAATCGGCTGTCATTGAGGCGTGTCAGGGTATCGTACTGGTAAAGGGCCTCAACAAGCTTCATGCTGGATTTGACATTGAGCACCAGAAGGGGCATGTTGAGATTTCTGGCAATGGCGTGGGCGAGCATGGTCTTTCCTGTTCCCGGTTCTCCCTTGAGGAGGAGAGGCATCTCCAGTGCCATGGAGATGTTGACAATGTTCGCAAGTTCTTCATCAAGGACATATTTTATGTCATCCTTAAAACTTATATCCGGTACGTTGGTTATACTATTCAACATCAGTTCACTCCTTGCAATTTAGTGGAAATTTGGTAACTGCTCAAAACTCAAACCCTATCCC
>JADFWA010000357.1 GCA_015222855.1 Pseudomonadota bacterium
ACCCTGAACCCTGAACCCTGAACCCTGAACCCTGAACCCTGAACCCTGAACCCTGAACCCTGAAAATGGAAAATAATCTGCAAAAAATACTCTCCGAAGCCTCCAGCGCCATAGGTGTAATACTCGGGGAAAGGGAAATCGCCCTTTTTCAGGAATACTACAGGGAACTCGTCTTCTGGAACAATAAATTTAACCTTGTTTCAGTCAAGTCGGCACTTGATATCCCGATAAAACACTTTGTCGACTCGCTGATACCATTACAATTCATGGAAAACAAAAGTGGTTCCCTTTTGGATATCGGCACAGGCGCCGGATTTCCTGGAATTCCTCTCAAGATAGCAATGAATTCGTTAAAGATATCTCTCCTGGATTCCTCCCGAAAAAAGACCTCCTTTCTTAAAAACATTATTCGTAAACTCCGGCTTGATCATACAACCGTCATCAACAGGAGGGTTGAACTGCTGATGAAGGACGAAACCTACCGCGGCGCCTTCGATGTCGTCATATCCAGGGCCTCCTTCAAGCTGCCGCAATTCCTCGAAATCGGTGCGTACTTCATCCCCCCCGGCGGAGCCTTGATAGCAATGAAGGGTGCGGACATCCATAAGGAACTCGAACAGGCCGAAGAGATATCCCGAAAAGTCGGACTGGAACATACCGGATGCCATGAAATCAGGCTGCCGATTACAGGAGATTTCAGAAATATTATAATCTACAAAAAACAAAATATTTCTATTCAGCCACCAAGACACTAAGCCACCAAGATTACGGTGTATTTTTTTCATGCCGGATTTGATGAACGACACATTATACTTAAAATTTCGAACACTTAAATCCAAATATCTCCTTTGTGTTTTTGTGACTTAGTGGCTGAATTGTGACGATAAACTAAAATATCTCTTCAAAAAAAATCTTTTATGTGATAGCTTTTCACAGCCAGTAAAAATCCAATAATATCCCAATAAATAATGCGCAAAATTATATGTATAGCCAACCAAAAGGGCGGTGTTGGTAAAACCACAACGGCAATCAACCTGTCGGCATCTTTGGCAGCTACGGAAAGAAAAACACTTCTAATAGATTGTGATCCCCAGGGAAACGCCTCAAATGGCACTGGTATAGACAGATCGGTGGTAAATGAAAAGAACCTGTACCATTCCTTAATCGGTGGGGGCCCATTGAAAGATGTCATTGTCGAAACACAGATTCCGACCCTTGATATAATCCCTTCGAATCAGGATCTCGTCGGTGTAGAGGTAGAATTCGTTTCCCTTGCGGACAGGGAGAAAAAACTAAGAAATTTACTTAGAAATCTGGATACTCCCCATGAGTTCATCGTTATAGACTGTCCGCCCTCTCTCGGTTTTTTGACCGTTAATTCCCTTGTTGCCTCCGATTCTCTCATTATTCCACTGCAGTGTGAATATTTCGCAATGGAAGGTCTCGGGCATCTGCTGCAAACGGTGAAGATCGTTAAGGCAAGGCTTAACCCGTCTCTTTCTCTTGGGGGCATACTCTTGACCATGTTTGACACAAGAAACAGGCTTTCTCACAGGGTTGCCGAAGACGTCAGAAGCTATTTCGGTAAAAAGGTATTCAAATCGGTCATTCCAAGAAACGTGAGGCTCTCTGAAAGCCCGAGTCACGGACTGCCGATAATTCTCTATGACATTAAATCGCGTGGTGCAGTTTCCTATATGGAACTTGCAAAAGAAATCCTGTCTAACGGGAGGATGTAAATGCCGCAAAAAAACGCACTGGGAAAGGGGCTGGGGGCGATGTTCCCCGACCTCCTCGATAACTTAAATGATAAACCGAACTTCATGATATGCGGAATTGAGGAGCTTTTCCCCAACAGATTTCAGGCAAGGAAAAATTTTGACGGGAAAGAACATAAAGAACTCATATCTTCCATCAAAAAAAACGGGATTATTCAGCCGATAGTCGTTCGAAAATCGGACACCGGCTACGAAATAATTGCAGGGGAACGCCGGTGGAGAGCCGCTCAAGAGGGTGGCCTGAAGGACGTCCCGATAATCATCAGGGAAGCCGGAGACCGTGAGACGGCCGAAATTTCACTTATAGAAAACATACAGCGTGCGGAGTTGAATCCAATTGAAGAGGCGGAGGCATATCACACCCTGATGAACAAATTTTCCCTTTCTCAAGAGGAAATATCATCCAGGG
>JADFWA010000358.1 GCA_015222855.1 Pseudomonadota bacterium
ACAGCTTTCGCTGAATCTGATTTATGGCTTCGTAGGACAGATCGGGGTTCTTTTCTGCCCGCACTTTGAAGGTATTTTGACCTACAAATTTCTCTTCGTGATGAGCAACCAAGATTCCTTCTTCATTCAACAGCCAGGCATAGCCGGTCTTTCCCGATACAATAGGTAAGATATGTAGCCTGCTCAACGTCTCCGGATCGACAGAACCAATTATAACACCATTGAATTCTCTTCCTCCTTTTTCGTCCTCAACGAAGAGTGGCCTCACCACCCGTATGCGTCTGTCCCCCATCTCATTGATGACCAACCCAGAGATGACAACCTCACCGGCCTCTTTAGCCTCTTGAAAACATGTCTCCCTGCTGTAGTCCTTTCCTATCAGGTCTTTCCGCCAGCCTTCGTTGGGGTAGATGAAGCGGAGAATGCTCTTCTTGTCCAGCCTTCGCGATGATGTTTTGGGTGGAATTCCCTTGTACAGAACTTCCATTCGCTCAAGTATGCCGGGTTCCATCTTCTGCACAACCGGAAAATCCGACAATGCACGCATGTCATCGTCTACATCGGCAATGAAAGACTCGATTCCTTTAGCGGCCGAACGAGCCAGTATTAATTGCTGCCGGTTGAACTGCTCAGTGGCCAACCATATCACTTTACGATAATTCTTTTGACCAAGGAAGATCACCACAGCGATAGCAGTCAGGGTAATAATGGTTATTATAAAGATATGTGGTAATATTGGAGGACGTTTTCCGTTTTTGTATGAAAGGACTTTCATATTCGCTACCCCTTGTCATTCCCGCGAAAGTGGGAATCCATAGATCTCCGGGTCAAGCCCGAAGATGACATAGTATAAATTCAGGGTGACATTGAAAAATCTAACGAGGCCATGGAATATGATTATTGCGTATACTGGGCCGCCTCCATGTCCTTCATCTTAAGCTGAATGCCGGATGTCCCGTTCCAGTGATTTATTTGAGGCGTAAAGACTATGTCGAACGTTGATCCTGAAAGGGTATCGATGAATTGACCATTGTTGAACCATATGGAATTGCATGACATCCCATCCCCGTTTATGCGCATCCTGAGATGATTATTCCCCACAATCGACGGGGATTTTATGTTCACATTCCTCACACACAGCACAGGTTCCGGATTCATACTTCCGAAAGGGGCAAGCATCTCAATTTGTGAGACCAGTTCGTTATTAATTTCGTTCAGACCGCATTGAGCGTCTATAATTGTTTTGGGGATAATATCTGAGACTGTCAGAGTTTCACGAATTATTTCATCAAAACGCGAGCCGAATTCTTTTATATCCTCTTCTTTTATCGAAATCCCCGCGGCATATCGATGTCCTCCGAAAGAAAGAAACATGGAATCGCATCTTTTCAAACCCCGGTACATATTAAATTCGGTGATACTCCTGCCCGAACCCCTGCCGATGCCGTCTGTAAGGCTGATCAACATGACAGGCCTGTAATATTTTTCAACAAGTCTTGAAGCGACAATGCCTATAACGCCGGGATGCCATTTGTCGGAGGCAAGCACAAGGGAACTTGTTTTCCGGAGGTCTATGGTTGTGTCTATTGTGTCGAGTATTTCAGAAAGAATTACCTTTTCCATACTTTGCCGTTCTCGGTTATATGCATCAAGTTTCCTCGCGATCCCCGCGGCCTCGTCCATATCATCCGTCAGGAGAAGTTGTACGGCATCATCCGGAGATCCGATACGTCCTGCCGCATTTATTCTCGGTATAAGGTTAAATGATGCCACCCTGGAATCAACAACACTGTTTTCTGTTCCAGATACCTCTCTTAATGCCCTCAAACCGACTCTTTTGTTTTCGGTAATCAGATCAAGTCCTGTCCTGGCAAATATCCTGTTTTCGTCTATCATTGGTGAGAGGTCTCCAATTGTTCCCAGGGCGACGAGGTCTAAATATTCCTTCAAGTTTGGATATTTTCTGTTTTCCCAGAAACCGTCTTCACGCAGTTTTCCCCTCAGAGCTATAAGAAAATTAAAAGCGACTCCAACCCCTGCAAGATGCTTAAAGGGAAATCGGCAGTCACCGCGATTCGGATTGATTGCGGCTATTGCCTTCGGAATCCTGTCGGGGACCTCGTGATGATCCAGGATTATGACATCCATACCCAGTGAGTTGGCGTGGGATACCTCATCATAGTCAGAGATACCACAGTCAACCGTGATTATCAGTTTTACGCCTTCACTTTTTATCTTGTCTATTGCTCCGATGTTAAGACTGTACCCCTCGCTGATTCTGTCAGGAATATAATATGCTACGTCATCGTGAATTTCCCTTAAAAATTTTACAAGGAGGGCCACGGAGGTAATACCGTCCGCATCGTAGTCGCCGTAAATCAGCACCTTCTCGCGGTTATAAACAGCCTTTATCAATCTATCAACACCCTCCTGCATGTCCTTCAGCAGGAAAGGATTATGAAGATCGTTCAGGGAAGGGGACAGGTGTCTTTTTGCATCATCAGGGTCCAGGATGTTACGGTTTATCAACATCTGGGAGATGACAGGCTTTATGCCGAGTTTCCTGACCAGCAGGCGCTGTGTTTCTTCATTTGCTTCAGGCAATCTCCAGCGGGTGGTGGGTAATGTTGGTGCGGTCATTTTTGTCCTGTTGTTTCGTTTCTCAATACACGTTTGTAACTATTCAGCCACCAAGTCGCCAAGACACAAAGGGAAATTAGATACTATATGGGGGGAGGGCAGAGTGCAATACTGTTCACTTAAACATCTGTCCATCTCTGTAATGCTGTCCGATTAACCAATCATCCTCTCACATGATCCGAATGATTGTTTACCTTTTTTCAATTTTCAGGAAATAATTAATTCCTGTAGGTTCTTCTACAATATCTATGTCTTTGATATCTTGCTCGGGAATTGTCTTTGCAAAATCAAACATATCTTGTTTATCTCGATATATCAATTGCCAATCATATATGTATTCCATTACAAACTTGAGATCGCTGGGATTATTGTAATTAAAATTTCCGATTATCAATGAACCACCAGGTTTCACTAAATAAAATAAGTTCTTCGTTAAAGCAGCTGTTCCCTTACTGTCATCTAATGGAAATGATTGTATATAATCATATAAACCTGCGCTATAGACTAAATCAAATCCTTCTTTTTCCAAATAACCCAATTCATATTTTAATGAACTTAAAAGAACACGTAAGCCCGTGAAATCTTTGCGAGGGTAACAATATTTCGCGAAAAATTTTCTTGGTCTTGCTGTACGATATTTTCCAGAAATTATTTGAAAAGCATTTGCAAGAGCATATTTAAATCGTACATCTTCATTTGTAAAACCAAACTTCTGCAAAGTATCCATATCATGATCAAGGGCAAGGAATTGAAATCTATCTTCACTAAAATCAACAAGAATTTCTCTAATTTCTTGAGCAGGACCAGCGGCTAAACTAAGAATATTACCACCATCTGTCTTCAAAATTTCTCGAGTTAGATATACCTTTCTTTCTCTAACAGATTGACATGCTTTAGTAGAGACGGCCCCTCTGTGCCAATATAAGTGTCTCACTTATATTGGCACAGAGGGAATTTTTTCCAACCTGATGTTTGCGGTCTTGAGTTTTCCCTGTTCATTTTCCAGCAGGTAAGCCAGAAAAAAATCCCTTCTTGTATAATATTCTATGGAATAGCAGACAAACATTCCGATGATATTGGCGCTAATAACAAAAAAGCTGTTGCCAATCTGAATCGAAGCAGGCGTATCGATGACCCACACTGACACAATCTCGTAAAACACTACAATTGTCCAACCGGCAAGTGTTGCCCAAGTGAATCGAACTCTGGTAAATGAATACCCCCATATAAATACAAGTATCAGGCCTGCATAGTAAGAATAATTCACAGGAGGGGGGATAATTGAAATCATTGCGATGATACCGAAACCGGCAATCATCATCGCTGCAGCAACAGATATTTGAAAATATCTTTTGAAATGAGGCAAAAAGGAAAACAGTATGACACCCAACAAACACGGACAAACAACGGCAAAACGTATAAGCCACAGTGCACCCTTCATTTCCGGAACTAATGTCGCGTCAAGTATGCCAAAAAATCCGTAGAATAAAATCCCGGCAAAAAGGGATAGTCTTACCTGTCTCAAGGAATTTTTAAAAAAATCATCAAGAAAAGTCCCTTCAATATCCCCAGGAAATGACAAGGTTAGAGGGTCCAACTCCATCTCTTGCGAATCGAGTGAAGTAGCCGGCATTATTAAGTCTCGATGCTCTTTCATATCGTTCCCTTCCTGAGAGAAATATTTATTGTATAATATGGGTGGGCGCTCTTAAAGGGGCTTAATCCTCCGTTGGGATTTGGTCTCTATAGACAGGAGTGAATCAATGTATAACACAAAATACAGCTATTACTTTCTATAGCCCAACTTCAAGATATTTTGGCAATATACTAATAATATGTCAAATTCTCAACATATTTATATTATAATGTCAAGGGGATATCTTTCCCCAAGCCCACCGCCTAATTTTAGATAGTTGAGTTTCATCCCTGTCAAGAGGAGAATTATTTCTTGATATTTAGCGACCTAAATGCTAACCATTACCGTTCCTTAGGTAAAGTGGTTATGACTTCACATAAAAGAAGCGGCGTCGTTGAAAAGTATTTGAAGTTAGATCGAAAAGACATATCATATCTGCAGTTCATCATTGAAAGTTATGAAGGACTTGCGACGGTAACGACCGTCGATAAAAACACGGCGATTGTCAGGCTTTCCATAATGCCGGATTTTGTTTCAGATATTGATAAAATACTTAATGACCTTGGAAAAGAGATTGATTTTACACCCCTCACCCAACCCTCTCCCCAGGGAGAGGATTAAAGGTAAGTAGAAAGGAGCTCACCATGAGGCGATCGTATGGAATTCTTGTTATATTGGCCGTTTTGCCCCTTCTGTTTGGGATGGGTGGGGGCATGTTTGGAAAGGGCTCTCCGAAGAAAATACCCGTGCCTGAAAAAAAGTTCACGGCAACCTTTATTGATCAGATGGACGTCATAGCGGAATGTACGGAAGTAAGCATAGAAGGGGGGACGTTTCTCGAAGGAAACAGGGGAAAAGGGGTTTATACAATACCCTTCGATGAAATAAAGAATATAGTGTTCTGTCTTAAAGAAGGCAAACTTACTGGATTCGTAAAGCTGAATGATGGAAGCGCCGTTGAATTGATCTTGGAAAAGAATAAAAAGGTTTATGGAAGGACAAAATACGGGACCTTTCAGATAAGGCTTTCGAATCTTAAGAAGATAATCATTCATCCGCGACCTGAAAAGGAAGAGTAACGAGGTGAAAATCCTTCCATCATGGCCTTTCGGCCCCAATGAAACGAGAAAGTAGTATCATAGTTCACGGCGTGCAATGCCCGTCCTCCAACTCGGAACTTTGAACTCTGAACTCGGAACTATTATAAAAATGTTAATGCTCACCCATACATGGCTCCTGAAAAAATTTATCGGAGCAGGCCATATCAGCAGAGATAATCTCGACATCTTTGCCTACAATGTATCCCCCGATTTTCTCCCAATCCATCAATCCATAACTCCGGAAATGACCCATGGAATACCAAGGTTATCCGGATTGCCGCGAAAGTATCGTAAGGCTGCCTTTGTCCTGTTTCACCTGCTTGTAGATGATATGGCGCATCATGGAAGGATTGGTGGTGAAAACGCTGTGCCGGGTTTCAATCCGAACTCCAATGGATATGCTTACGCAAAAGGAAGGCCTTTAATCCGGCCGATCATGGATTTTCACAAAGAGCTCGGAGAGGAGATAAGTTTCGGTGAAGCCGCTTATCGTTCTCACCTGATAATCGAGATGTCCTTTGACCTGGTCCTTTACAGAAAAGACAGCACCCTGACCGCGCTTCTTTCCGAGGCACTGAATTACACCATCGAAAATAAGCTGAGCGAGTTCAGCAAAACCCTTGCCTGGATATTCGACATTAGACAGGAAATTGTCGCGGAAGCAATTAATAAGGGGGTTACAGTATACACAAAGGCCAGGTTCGATAATTTGATGAACGTTGAAGGTCGGATATGTCTATACGCCGACAAATTTCGTCACGATTCCGATGATGACAGAATCTGCGGCGGTATAAAAAACCTTTTCAGTCAAGGAATGGACTTAGTCGCCGATCACGAAGTTTTTTTACACACAACCCTTGAGGCAATTAAAAAATCAGGGTTTAAG
>JADFWA010000359.1 GCA_015222855.1 Pseudomonadota bacterium
AGCTCCAAGGCAATTTTCAGGACGTGATCTGCAACGAAGACTGTCTTGGAAATTTTAGACCACTGAATGCGCGGCAAGTATCCGTTGAGAACTTCATAGCTATGAATGCGACAAATAACCTGTTTTTCTGAAACTGAAGGCACGTTATTGGTCACATGTATCGCCATCTCATTTGCCCACTCCAGCCAAACAATATCCGCCCACTGAACCGCTGACTCTATCTCCTGATTATTTTTGCTGTAGCAGGTGCGGACGTCGTATTTTGTTTTGAAAAAATCTACAATATCTCCTAAAAAGGACTGCAGGCCAGGCAGGCATAGCACAGTAATTTTTGTCCTGGGGCTTTGTTGTAGGCGAGCGTTATTCAAGAGCTCACGAAGTTCCTGATCGTTAGGAGATTTCTCAACAGCTTTTCCTGGTGCCCCAACATCACCTTCAAGTGCGCTGAGAGATTCTCTAACAATCTCTTGATCAGGATTCAGTTCAAGAGATTTCCTCAGGGTAACTTTGGCCTTTTCCGTATCCCCTATCTTCAAATAAACTTTACCAAGTTGGTTAAAGATATCTGTGTTTTGATCCGCTATTGATATACATTTCTCTAACTGGTTAGCCGCTTGTTCCCAACGCTCAGTATTCTGGTATAATTTGGATAGATTCAACAAAACATTAAAATAGTCCTTTTTGGCGGAAATCGCTCTCAAGAAGTAGTCTTCAGCCTCCTGAACGTTATTTTGTGAACAGGATATTACCCCAAGATTGTTCAATAACTCATGATTCTCGGGGTTTTCCTTTAAAAGATCATCGAAAATCTTTTTCGCCTCGCCTATTTTACCTTCAGCAAAAAGTGCTTCGCCGTGTTTTAGCCTGTTTTCCATTCCTGAAATCCTCTTCTCTCTCATTGTAAGACATAGAATCTATGAGAATCGAGTCAAATAGTACTGAATATCAATGTTGCAAACCGACCGTTGCCTCTTTCGCTACTCGCGTATCATCAAGACTATGAATGCCTTTTGATGTTCGCTTGTACTGCTTTCCGCAGTCACCGCAGGCGGTAACTCCATTACGGAATTGTACCTGTTGACCGCACTCACACATCCAACCGGCAATCCTGCCGGGATTCCCCAATATCATCGCGTAATCAGGAATATCTTTGGTCACAACGGCTCCTGCACCAACGAAGGCATATCTGCCGATGGTATTTCCGCATATAATCGTAGCACCGGCGCCGATGGTGGCGCCTTTTTTGACCACAGTAGGTTTATATTCGTGCTTTCTGGAAATGTGGCTGCGGGGGTTGATGACGTTGGTGAAGACCATGGAAGGACCGCAGAAAACATCATCCTCAAGGATAACTCCTTCATAAACGGAGACGTTATTCTGAATTTTGACGTTATTACCGATTTCGACACCCGGTGAAATGACGACATTTTGCCCGATATTACACCCTTCTCCTATTTCAGCACCCTGCATGATGTGGCTGAAATGCCATATTTTGGTCCCTTTCCCTATTTGACATGGAGCATCGATTACAGCGGTTTCGTGAGCAAAGTAGGATTCCAAACGGCCATTTCCATTCAACTGGACAGGAGTCCCCTGACGTTTCAGAGAATCCTGGCAGGCATTCAATACCTTTAGAACGTCGATCCCATTGATACCATCCGTTCTGGGTGTGGCGCCGGATTCGATGCACTCCAAGAAGTGACGGCACTCTGCCTTTAACGGCTCGAAGGCCTCAAGAGGTACAATTGTCGCCCCATTTTTGCGCGGAACCGGCCGCCTGTTCAGCCAGTCTACCCCCTTGTCGTGAATCTGTAATTTGCCGCCCGCTAAAGTATCATCAAAGACGGCCATTTTTTTGTCGCCTACGACCACCAGTCTCTGCTCTTTGTATGGATGCAGCCAACTGACAAAGATATGTCCCTTGACACCACCCTTAAAGGAAAGGACGCTGATGGTTACATCGGCGATGTCCTGGTTTAAGTAATTCCCCCCATGAGCCATAGCCTGGCAAGGCATCTCTTCCAGTAAATAAAGAATCGCCGATATATCATGAGGCGCAAAACTCAGGATAATGTTCTCTTCGGTTCGAATCTTGCCAAGATTCAGGCGGTTGGAATAGACATAGTTAATCTTTCCCAGTTCGCCCGCGTCAATAATCTCTTTTAGCTTTATGATTGCAGGGTGATAGAGAAGGATGTGTCCTACCATCAGTTTGAGATTTCGATCTATGGCGAGTCGGTGGAGTTCTTCGGCCTCGCTTACCACCAGCGCCAGCGGCTTCTCCACCAAAACGTGTTTACCGGCCAACAATACCTCTTTTGCCATCTCAAAATGGGTTTCCGCCGGAGTGGCGAGCGCAACGGCATTGATGGCCGGGTTTTGCAGCACCGCTTCAAAGGATTTTTGGAAATTTTTTCCCGGATATTTCTCCTGAAAGGATCGAAGGGTTGCGAAATTACTATCACAAATGGTATGAAGTGCACCCAATTCGTTAAAATTCCGAACCAGGTTCTTTCCCCAATATCCAGATCCAACAACAGCAACATTAATCATGACTTAAAATTTCCTTAACAGGCTCCAGGCAGGCTCCGCCCCCCTGGGTTACATGGTATCCTTCCCAATGAAGTGTAAATTTTTTGAAGTATTTTCTCACCATAACCTTCACCTAAACTTCAGCAAAACCTGTGCCAATTGAATTAGCGCCCTTCGGGCGGGTAAAAGGTTAAAGGCTAAAGGTCAAGGGTCAAAGGCAATGGATGTCATCAATTTTACATTTTCCCCTTAACCTGTTGATTCTGCTATCTAAAAAATGGAAATTCCTGTACTGTGAACTTAAAGGTATCTTAGTTAATGATTTTAAGTGGATATATGCGGGCAAGATAAGACATAGGCAAGAAAGTCAATTCCGTGACGGTTAAAGTGGAAGGATTTGCCGGATTGCCTTGCAAAAGATGGAAGAAGTTAGCTCTTCAACAACATTTTACATCTTTATTATCATGTAAGCAAGACTCCCACCCTCCGCTACAAGAGAAGGGGAAACAAGCCACTCAAGATAGTGAAGTTTTTACTGAAAGAATTGGGAAAGAGTAAAAAAACAGCCCTTCCTCTTTTTCCGTATTGCATTTGATCGTGATGTATAATAGAAGAACATTGTTGGGTTTCGCAAGCTCAACCCAACCTGTAATCTTAACAAAATCAACTGAAAGGAGACTCTATCAATGATCTTCAACGAGGAATTTGAAACTCTGCCGAGAGAAGCCCTAGAGGCCTTGCAGTTAAAGAGACTGCAACAGGTAGTTCAACGTGTTTACCATACGGTGGGTTTTTACAAAAAAACATTTGATGAAGCCGGAGTCACTCCGGATGACATAAAAACTCTGAATGATTTTCGCAGACTCCCCTTTACTACAAAGGAGGACCTGAGGGATAATTACCCGTATGGACTGTTTGCCGTGCCCATGAGCAACGTGGTAAGAGTGCATGCATCCTCGGGTACCACGGGCAGAGCCACCGTCGTGGGATATACGAAGAGGGATATCGAGACATGGTCGGAACTTATGGCCAGGTCCTTCGCCGCGGCGGGCCTGACAAAAAACGACATTATACACAACGCTTACGGATACGGTCTTTTCACCGGAGGGCTTGGCGCGCACTATGGCGCGGAAAGGCTCGGCGCAAGCGTAATTCCTATTTCAGGAGGAAATACCAAGCGACAGGTCATGATACTCCAGGACTTCGGCCCCACAGCCATATGCTGCACACCCTCCTATGCCCTTTATCTCGCGGAACAGGGCGAAGAGATGGGAGTAGACATGAGATCCTTGAAGTTGCGTGTCGGGATCCTCGGCGCGGAACCATGGAGCGAAAAAATAAGGGAAGAGATAGAAGACAAACTAAATATCACGGCGCTGGATATCTATGGACTTTCTGAAGTCATGGGTCCCGGGGTGGCAATGGAATGCAGGGAAGGCCGTAACGGCCTGCATGTGTTTGAAGATCACTTCATAGTGGAAACCATAAATCCGGATACCGGCGAACCAGTGCCACCCGGTGAAGAGGGGGAAATAGTCTTCACCACCATCACAAAGGAGGCATTCCCATTGATCCGGTATCGTACCAGGGATATATCCCGGTTGATGACGGAACCCTGTAAGTGCGGCAGGACATATGCAAGAATGGCCCGCGTCTCCGGTCGGAGCGACGATATGCTCATCATAAGGGGCGTAAATGTATTTCCGTCCCAGATAGAGAACGTTCTTGTGGGTATAGAGGGTCTTGAACCTCACTATCAGCTTATAGTGGGCAGAGAAGGCACACTGGATACCCTTGAAATACAGGTAGAGGTGAGTGAAAATATCTTTGCAGATTCAGACGAGATAAGGGTGCTGCAAAAAATTGAGCGGCGTATCGCGAAAGATGTAAAGGACTACCTGGGTGTAACGGCAAAGATAAAACTGGTAGAGCCGAAGACGCTGCAGCGTTTTGAAGGCAAGGCCAGCCGTGTAATTGATAAAAGAAATGTTTAGACTGCTATCGGCTAAAGCCGATAGCTTGAGGCACAAAAAAAATTAAAATATCAAAATGCAAAACTAAAAAGTAACATGCCGTTTTAATTTTAAAATTTTAATTTTGATATTTGATATAATTTTGTGCCTATACCACACATACAAAATCAAACTAAAGTCTTCGCCTAAAGGCGAGGGGTTATTCTCCCATTCCCCGAATGGGACAATAAGGAGGCAAACATTATGAAGGTGGAACAGATATCCATATTCCTGGAAAATAAGCCCGGCGGGCTTGAAGATGCAACAAAGGTGTTGGCAGACGCCGATATAAACATCAGAGCCCTGTCTCTCGCCGACACAACGGACTTCGGCATCCTTCGACTTATTGTAAGTGATGTAGATACCGCAAAAAGCGTGCTGAAGGAAAACGGGTTTACGGTAGGCCGCACAACGGTGGTGGCGGTAGAGGTGCCAGACCGTCCGGGCGGTCTGGC
>JADFWA010000360.1 GCA_015222855.1 Pseudomonadota bacterium
GATAAGGCCCTGTCTGACATTGCATCATTCGACACCAGGGCCGAACCCTTGAGGATGATTGCAAGGTATATCGTTGAACGGAAGTTGTGAACAAATAGTTTCGAGTTTCAAGTTAAAAACACGAAACCCGAAACTTTGAACTTTAAACTCGGAACTCGGAACTTAACAATGGACAGCATATTAGAAAAAGTAAACTTTCCTGAGGATATCAGGGGGCTTGAACTCGCGGAATTGAATATCCTGGCGGAAGAGGTCAGGGAAAAGATAATCGAAACCGTTTCCAAAACCGGTGGTCATCTCGCGCCGTCTCTTGGCACCGTGGAACTGACGCTCGCAATCCATTACGTCTTCGATACCCCAAATGATAAGCTAATCTGGGACGTGGGGCATCAGGCATATGCCCACAAGATCATTACCGGCAGAAAAGACCTGTTTCACACCCTCCGCCAGAAGGGAGGGATAAGCGGTTTCCCTAAAAGGGAAGAGAGTATCTATGATGTCTTCAATGTGGGTCACAGCAGCACATCGATATCCGCCGCTGCCGGCATTACCGAAGCCAGGTGCCTGAAAAATGAGGACTTCAAGGTGATTGCCGTAATCGGTGATGGTTCGATGACGGCCGGCATGGCCTTTGAAGGATTGAACTGGGCGGGAGACAGAAAGAAGGATCTTGTAATCATACTAAATGACAATGAAATGTCCATCTCCCCCAACGTGGGCGCCATGTCATCCTACCTGAACCGTATCATGACCGGTCAGCATATCACGAAATTGAAGTCTGACATCAAGGGCCTTTTGAAGACGATACCGGGCATCGGGGATACGATGGTGAAGCTTACCAGGCAGGCGGAAGAATCGTTGAAGGCCTTTATCATTCCGGGCGTCCTCTTTGAAGAACTTGGATTCCAGTACATAGGCCCCCTTGAAGGGCACAGGCTGGATCACCTGATAAAAAATCTGGAAAACGTAAAGAGGCTGAAGAGACCCGTTCTGGTTCACGTTATTACTAAAAAAGGGAAAGGATATAAGCCTGCCGAGGATGAGCCATCGAAATTTCACGGTACAGGTCCCTTCGATATTGATACGGGAGAATCCCTTGCGGCAAAAGATTCTCTTCCATCTTACACGGAGATATTCGGGAAGACGATAGTGAAACTGGCCCGTGAGAATCCGAGGATCGTGGCAATAACGGCTGCCATGACTCATGGAACGGGACTTGAAGAATTTTCCAGAGAGATGCCTGACAGATTCTATGATGTCGGAATAGCGGAGCAGCATGGGGGCACTTTCGCCGCCGGTCTCGCCACTGAAGGGTTTATTCCGGTGGTAACCATCTATTCGACCTTCATGCAGAGGGCATATGATCAGGTGCTTCACGATATCTGTCTTCAAAAACTGCCGGTAGTCCTCGCCCTCGATCGGGGGGGATTTGTCGGAGACGACGGGCCCACCCATCACGGGCTGTTCGACTATTCTTATCTCAGAGCAATACCCAATATCATACCC
>JADFWA010000361.1 GCA_015222855.1 Pseudomonadota bacterium
GTGCAGGTTGCGGGAGATCATGGGGAGGAAATTCCAGAACCCAGGGACATAAAGGAGTTTTTGGACCAGTATGTTGTGAATCAGGAAAGGCCCAAAAAGGTTCTTTCGGTGGCTGTTTACAATCATTACAAGAGGTTGTCTTCAAATGTTGATATGGGTGGGGTGGAACTTCAAAAGAGCAATATTTTGCTGATAGGCCCCACCGGTTCCGGCAAAACTCTTCTGGCCAAGACCCTTGCTAAAGTGTTGGATGTTCCCTTTACCATCGCCGATGCCACAACCCTGACGGAGGCGGGATATGTGGGTGAGGATGTGGAGAACATTGTCCTGAGTCTCCTTCAGAATGCCGATTATGATGTGGAAAGGGCATCAAGAGGCATTGTTTATATAGATGAGATTGACAAGATTTCAAAAAAATCCGGAAATCCTTCAATAACGAGGGATGTGTCCGGTGAAGGCGTGCAACAGGCCCTCTTGAAGATAATAGAGGGGACGCTGGCGAATATACCGCCCAAAGGCGGGAGAAAGCATCCCCAGCAGGAATTTATTCAGGTGGATACGACCAATATACTGTTTATCTGTGGTGGCGCCTTCAATGGTCTGGATGATATCATTGAAAAGAGAATCGGGGTAAACTTGTTGGGCTTTGGAGCCGATATAAAGAGTAAGAAAGAAAAGAAGATCGGTGAAACATTGTTGGAAGTTCAACCGGAAGATCTTTTGAAATACGGATTGATACCGGAATTTATCGGGCGCCTCCCCGTTATCGCAACTCTGGATGAACTGGATGAAAATGGTCTGGTGAGAATACTTGTTGAGCCGAAGGATTCTATCGTAAAGCAATACGAAAAAATGTTTAAATTTGAAAATGTAAAACTTAATTTCACAGATGATGCCCTGAGGGCTATAGCAAGATTGTCCGTGGAAAGAAAATCGGGGGCAAGAGGCCTTAGGGCGATAATGGAAAACACCATGCTTGATGTCATGTATGATATACCTTCAAGGAATGATGTTACGGAGTGTGTAATCAGTGAAGATGTGGTTATGAACAGGGAAAAGCCTATCCTGCTTTTTGAAACAGAATCCGAAACGGCGTGAAATAGGGAGAATTATGTTTAAATTCGGTAAAAATAATGAGAAGGGAGTAGAGGAATTGATAATTCCCCTACTCCCGTTGAGGGATGTCGTAGTATTTCCTCATATGATTGTGCCTCTTTTTGTGGGCAGGGAGAAATCGATAGATGCCCTGGAATCTGCCATGAGGCATGAAAAAGGGATATTCCTGGCGGCGCAGAAGAGCGCTCAAAGTGATGAACCGGAGGAAGATGATATCTACAGGGTTGGCACTGTAGGGGCTATCATTCAGCTCTTGAGGCTTCCGGACGGGACGGTGAAGGTCCTTGTTGAGGGGAGGACGAGGGGAAGGATCAAAAGATATGTTCCTAATGCCGATTTTTATCTTGTGGATGTTGAAGAGCTGGGAGATATTGATGATGCCGTTACCGTCAGGGCAGAGGCATTGATGAGGAGCGTTACGGAGACATTTGAAAAGTATTCGAAGTTGAACAAAAAGATACATGCCGAGGTGGCCATAACTGTATCATCCATAGACAGTCCATCGAAGTTGGCTGATGTCCTGGCGTCCCATCTTAATGTCAAGCTGGAGAATAAACAGAAGATTTTAGAGATAGTGGATGTAACGAGCAGGCTTGAGGCGATATATGAAGCGATGCTCTCTGAAATAGAGATCCTTGAGGTGGAAGAGAAGATAAAAGGGCGTGTAAGAAAGCAGATGGAAAAGACCCAGAAGGATTACTATCTGAATGAGCAGATGAGGGCGATTCAGAAGGAGATGGGGGAGAAGGATGATTTCAGGAATGAGATAGAGGAGCTTGAGAAGAGAATAAAGAAAAAGAAATTATCTGAAGAGGCAACCAAAAAGGTAAAACACGAAGTAAAAAAATTGAAGATGATGGCGCCCATGTCCGCCGAGGCAACGGTGGTCAGGAATTATATAGACTGGATACTGGATATGCCCTGGTCTGAAAAAACCGAAAACAAGCATAGCTTCAAGGAATCGGAGGCAATACTGGAAGAAGATCATTACGGATTAAAGAAAGTGAAAGAGAGAATACTGGAGTATCTTGCGGTTCAGGTTCTGGTAAAAAAGAATAAAGGGCCTATTCTCTGTCTGGTCGGTCCCCCCGGTGTCGGCAAGACATCTGTGGCCAAATCGGTTGCGAGGGCCACCGACAGGAAATTTGTCCGGTTTTCTCTCGGTGGTGTGAGGGATGAGGCCGAGATAAGAGGTCATAGAAGGACGTATATAGGGGCCATGCCCGGGAAGATTATCCAGATGCTGAAAAAGGCGGGTTCAAATAACCCCGTTATTTGTCTCGATGAGGTTGATAAACTGAGCTCCGATTACAGGGGTGATCCTTCCTCTGCTCTCCTGGAGGTGCTTGATCCGGAGCAGAATTTTGCCTTCAATGATAATTACCTCGAGGTTGATTATGACCTTTCCGAGGTAATGTTTATAACGACTGCCAATGTTCTTGAAACAATACCAGCGCCTCTCAGGGACAGGATGGAGGTTGTTCGGCTTGCCGGATATACGGAGCAGGAGAAGTTAAACATTGCGAAGAGGTTTCTCGTTGCGAAGGAGATGGAGGCCAATGGTCTCACGGAAGAGAATGTAAGTTTTTCTGATGGCGCCTTGTTGGCTATGATAAGGCAATATACAAGAGAGTCCGGTGTAAGGAATCTGGAAAGGGAGATAGCCTCGGTATGCAGAAAGGTGGCCAGGGAGATTGTTACCGAGGGCGGTAATGGACGGCTCGGGATAACGTCCAAATCCCTTCAGAAGTACCTTGGTGTTCCAAAGTTCAGACACGGAGAAGTCGAGGGGAAGGACGCTGTAGGAATGGCGATCGGTTTGGCCTGGACCGAAGTGGGTGGTGAACTCCTTATCATAGAAACATCTCTTATGCGTGGCAAGGGCGAGCCGAGCTTTACCGGAAAACTGGGAGAAGTTATGCAGGAATCTGCCAAGGCCGCTCTCACCTATGTGCGGACAAGGGCAGACAGTCTTGGACTTCCGAAAGATTTCTATGAGGGAACAGATATTCATGTGCATGTTCCCGAGGGGGCTATACCAAAGGATGGGCCATCCGCTGGGATAGCTATAGCCGTATCGATAGCTTCCGCTTTTCTGAAAAGTAAGGTCAGAGGTGATCTGGCTATGACCGGTGAGATCACATTGAGAGGAAGGGTCTTGCCGGTAGGCGGGATAAAGGAGAAATTGCTGGCGGCACACCGTGGAAACTTAAAAACCGTAATAATTCCAAAAGATAACGAGAAAGATATGGTTGATATTCCCCGTAATGTGTTAAAGGCGCTTGAGATAGTTTTTGTAGAGAATGTGGACGAGGTCTTAAAGGTTGCCCTCCTTCCAGGTGACGATATGAAAGAGAATGTAACGGATGAGAAGAAAGGTTTAGCGGGCACCAAGGAAGTTCACGTGAATACAAAGAAGGAACACGGCGTATTGGATACCCCTCACGTTCACTGAGCGGGTGTGGTTTTTTGAATATTTTCATGAGACCCTTGCAAAAGGGGATATTTTGCAAAGGTCTCCGCATTTATTTCTTGACAATAGAGGTTAGAGTTGTTACGAAACGCAGCCTGTCGGCGGTAAGATTCATGGGCGGATAGCTCAGCTGGGAGAGCGCCACGTTTACACCGTGGATGTCACAGGTTCAAGCCCTGTTCCGCCTACCATTTTAAAATGTATAAAATTTTTTGCGGGGTCGTAGTTAAGTTGGTTATAACGCCGGCCTGTCACGCCGGAGGCCGAGGGTTCGAGTCCCTTCGACCCCGCCAAATATTAAAGGGATTGGTTCATTATGGCTAATCCCTTTTTCTTTGTTTCTATGTACCTACTCAGGTGCTGAGTAAGCCGCTTGCCTTTTTACATGCCATATTGTAGAATATGTTACATCAAGGATGGAGGTGGATCTCCAATGATTATTGTTACTGACGGCAAGGAGATATGTGCAGTGTGCAAGCAGGAGAAATCTGTTGTTTTATGCAACGGATGTCAGAGACCCCTTTGCGAGTCCTGTAGAAAATTTGATATTTGGGGATGCGGTTGCTCCAGCGGTTATGTTAAGGTCTTCTGCGATGACTGTAATAATGACATAGATGTCAATCCCTATAGGGCAACATCAAATGAAGTATGAAGGAATGATTATCAGGCCTCCCAGCGAGGCGGCAAGCCTCATCCTGCAGGTAACGGTGGGATGTTCGCACAATAAATGCACCTTCTGTTCGGTCTATAAGGAAAAGAGGTTCAGGATAAAAAAAATCGACGAGATCGAAGAAGATATAATGGAAGCGAGTAATTACGGTTTCATTGAAAGGGTATTCCTTTGTGATGGTGATGCCCTGATTATCCCCCAGGGCAGGCTGGTTGAAATTCTGAAATCTATAAAGAACAACATTAAAGGTGTGAAAAGGGTGGGAATTTACGCAAACGCGAAGAGTATATTGCGTAAAACACCGGATGATCTGATAGAGTTAAGAGAGTTGGGCCTGAAAATAATTTATCTTGGCGTTGAGACGGGCAGTAAGGAGTTGCTCAAGAAGATAAAAAAGGGGGCCGGTTATCAACAGATGGTGGAAGCCGGCCGTAAGGTTAAGGAAGCCGGCATAACTCTGTCGGTTACCGTTCTTCTTGGGATTGGCGGCAGGGATGAGAGCGTAAAACATGCGATGGATACGGCGAGGATACTGACGGATATTGATCCTGATTATGTAGGAGCGTTAACTGTGATGCTTCAATTCGGCACCCCCTTATATGAAGAACATATGTCTGGGGAATTCGTGCTTCCCGATACATTTGGTTTCCTCGAAGAACTCGGGCTTATAACAGCCAATTCGGATTTCACCAATTGCTTCTTTACGTCCAACCACGCATCGAACTATCTGCCGATAAAGGCAAGAATGCCGCATGAGAAAGATAAAACAGTAAAAACGATTTACGATGTGATTAAATCGGGTGATCCCGGAATTCTCAAGCCGGAATATTTACGCGGTTTTTGATACCGAATATCGAAAATTCGTAAAACGTAAATTGTTATTCGATTTTCGGTTTCCGATATTCGAATTACGAAAAAAAGAGGGTGGATATTATTCCTAATAAGATTACAACCTGGATCAAGAACCTATTTCTAAAAAAAGATTCCGAGCACCTGGAGAAGGAAATACAATCTATCATCGACGCGGGTGAGATAGACCAGCGGTCGGGCGAGATGATACAGAGTATTCTTGACTTTAGAGATACCCAGGTTCGTGAGGTCATGGTTCCAAGGACGGAGATGATTGCTATAGAAAGCGATGCTTCGGTTGAAGAGATTCTTGATCTTATTATGAGGTACGGTCACACGAGAATGCCTGTCTACAGAGGCAGTGTGGATAACATTATAGGAATATTGAACGTAAAGGACCTTTTGAAATTCTGGTCTAAACAGGTTTCAGAAAGTGACATCCTTTCAAGCCTGAGGAAACCTTATTATATACCTGAAACGAAAAACATACATTTCCTTCTCCATGAACTGCAGCAGAGAAAATACCACATTGCTATTGTTATCGACGAGTATGGAGGGACATCCGGTTTGGTTACCCTGGAAGATTTGATAGAAGAGATTGTAGGGGAAATTTATGACGAACATGATGTGAAAGAGGAAGAGATAGTTGAACTTCCTGATGGTTATACCCTTGTAGACAGCAGGATGGAGGTTGAGGAGGTTGAAGAATATTTCGGGATGGAGATCCCGGAAGGAAAATTTGAGACCCTGGGTGGATTAATCCTGCATATCGTCGAGAAGATTCCGGTTGCCGGAGAAGTCATTTACTATGATGATTTTGAGATGATAATTGAATCGGCAGATGAGAGGAATATAAAGAAGGTGAAGATAAAGAAGGTAGGGGAGGATAGCAAGGAAAGTAAGGAGTAAGCAGCATGTTGGGGTCAGGTCTTGCAATACAACATTTGAGCAGGTGCGGAGTCACAACAAACGAGAGTAAAACCAAATGGTAACTACTCAGCCACAAAGTCACTAAGACACAAAGTGTAGAAATTAATTATATTTTCCCGTAACCTCCGGAAAATTTTATTAATCAAATGCCTCTGGTTATCATAAATTATGATATGATTTTAGTGACTTCGTGTCTTGGTGGCTGA
>JADFWA010000362.1 GCA_015222855.1 Pseudomonadota bacterium
CCAGCCACAAAGACACCAAGAGTAAATAGGTTTTTCTTTGTGTCTTTGTGCCTTAGTGGCTGAGAGGATAAAGATGAACCAATTGCTTAAAGAAAAACTCGAGTCAACTTTCAGTGACATTGAGGTAACTATTTCTGAAGACGACAGGTTGATTATAACCGCCCCCAAAGACGCGGTCCTGTCCATTCTGAGCCTTCTTAAAGCTAAAGGATACGAACACTTGGCTCTCATATCCTGCGTGGACTGGATAGAGGAAAAGGAGTTCGAGCTGGTTTATATTCTTTCCGCTTACATGCAGAAGGAAGATGAATATACGGACAAGGAGAAAACAAACATAACTTTGAAGACAAGAATCTCCAGGGAAAACCCGGAGTTTATTACGGTAATTCATGTTTTTGAAAATGCCGAGCCCTATGAACGTGAACTACATGAACTTTTCGGAATAAACTTTGAGGGTCATCCAAGGTTGACACCTCTTCTCCTGGAAAGGGAATATAAAATCCCCCCTTTCAGAAAGGATTTTGACACCAGGGAATACGTAAAAGAAGTCTTTGACGAAATCCCCTTTGTTGAAGATAAGATTGGACAAAAATGAGAGAACTTGAACTTTATTTCGGACCCCAGCACCTGGGGATGGTGGGAAATTTCAGCATCACCCTAAAGGTTGAAGGTGACCGCATTTTAGAGGCTACTGCCAACCCCGGCTATCTCCATCGTGGGTTTGAAAAACTCATGGAATATAGAACCTGGATACAGAATTTTCCTATGGTGTGCAGGATAAATGTGATAGAGCCTGACTCTATGGAGATGGTCTATGCGATGGCCGTTGAAAAATTGGCCAAGATAGAAGTTCCGGAAAGAGCAAATTATATAAGAGCCATTGTACTGGAGCTTGCTCGAGTAGGTTCTCACCTGTTTGGTTTATGGGCTTATTCAAATATGCTTGGTTTCGATACGGTTGCTCAGTGGGCGATGTATCACCGGGACCTCGTCTTAGACCTCTTCGAAGAACTTACCGGCGGCAGAGTGTATCACATATATATATGGCCCGGTGGCGTAAGGCGTGATTTTCCGCAGGACTTCAAGGATAAGATTGTCACTACCTTGCATTCCATCGGCGGCTGTGTACCGGATTACGATGCCACATTTTTTAATAACCGCCTGTTTTACGAAAGGGCCAAAGGGATAGGAAAAGTAACCCGGGAAGAAGCCAAAGAAATGGGAGCGACCGGTCAGGTCTTGAGGGCGACCGGGATGAAATATGATATCAGGAAGGTGGAACCTTATGCCGCCTACGATCAAGTCCCCTGGGAGGTTCCTACACGAGAAGACGGCGATGCCTTTTCAAGGATCTGGGTAGTTAGGGACGAGATGATCGAAAGCGTTCACATGATATTTAAACTGCTTGATAATATGCCTAAGGGAGAGGTTTATGACAGGATTCCTAACCCGTTCAAATGGAACATACCCAAAGGAGAGGCTTATGTGAGGGTTGAATCTTCTCGTGGAGAGCTGGGGCTTTATTTAGTGAGCAATGGTGAGGATAAACCTTATCGGGTACACTTCAGGACACCTTCCTATCCCCATGGCTTGACCGTTCTGGAAAAAGCCTTAAAAAATGCAAGTATTGCCGATGTGGGCAACACCATGATAAGTTTATACGTAGTTGCGCCGGAAATAGATAGATAAAAGAAATGCAAAATTAAAAATGCAAAGTGCAAAATTTAAAATAAATAAAGGAAGTATTTTCAATCCATTCAAAGCTATTAGGTTTCTTTTCAAGAAGCCGAAAACTTTGAGGTATCCTTTTGAACCCAAAGAGCCCGCTTTAAAATACAGGGGCTTTCATCTCAACGATTGGGATAAGTGCACAGGGTGCGGTAACTGTGCCGATATATGCCCCAACGAAGCAATCACCATGGTGGAAATACCCGAGATAGAAACCAAGCCTGAAGAAGGCATAAAGAATGAACGGCCTCAGTTAGATTATGGCAGATGTTGTTTCTGTGGGTTGTGTGTGGATATA
>JADFWA010000363.1 GCA_015222855.1 Pseudomonadota bacterium
GTCCCAACTGCTCCGGCCTGTTTTCCGCCGCTGCCGATATGAACCTTTTGGGACTCCCTTCAATAAAGAAAGGTCCCCTTGCCATTGTCGCCCAGAGCGGTAATATCATTGATTCCCTGATCCGCTATTCCAAAATGAGGGATATGGGACTTAGCACCATCATTTCCGCGGGAAATGCCATCGGCGTGAAATTTCATGAATATTTCGAGTACCTGGGACAGGATGAAAACACCAGGGTCATCATGACGTACATGGAGGGGATAAAATTTGGTGATGAACTTGTCAAGGTGGCGCGTGAGGTGTCAAAAAAGAAGCCCATAGTGGCCTTAAAGGTCGGCAGGTCCACTGCGGGAGCAAGGGCTGCCGCCTCTCATACGGGCTCTCTGGCGGCGGATGACGCCATAGTGGATGCCGCCTTCAGGCAGGCGGGGATAATCAGGGTTACAAATGTGGATGAGATGTTTGATGTCGCCATGTGTCTTGCGAACCTTCCCCTTCCCAAGGGGAAAAGGGTTGCCATCATTTCTGAAGGGGGCGGGGATAACTCTGTGGCGGCGGACAACGCGGATAAACACGGCCTTGAAGTGCCAGTCATTCCCGAGTCCATCCAGGAAAAGATCAGGCCCTATCTCCTTAAAGGCATGTCTGCCAGCAACCCTATTGATTACGGCGGAACCGCGGAGGAAAATCCTGATATGATAAACAAGGTCGCGGGTGTCCTGATGGAAGAGGATGTGGTTGATTCCATATATATCACGGGCTTTTTCGGGGGATTCAAGGAGTTTATCGCCCCTCATGTGGGGGAAATAGAGGAAAAGACATCACAGGAGCTGGTCAATCTGGTCAAAGAGTACCAGAAGCCGATCATAGTTCATACCTCTTTTGCCGATGAGCCCTTCAAATCCATCGAGATATTGAAGGAAAACGGAATCTTTGTTCCCGTCTCTTCGGACAGGGCGGCCCAGTGCCTCTCTTATATGTCCAATTTTTCCGTCAACAGGGACAAACTGAAAAAATCCTCCTTCGTGAAAACCGATGGAGCCGATATCGATAAGGCGAAAGAGATGATAAGTAAGGTAAAGAAGGCAAAAAGGAACAACATGCTGGAGACCGAAGCAAGGGAACTTCTGGAACTCTACGGGATTGCCCTGCCGAAGGCATCTCTGGCAAAAAGCCGTGAGGAGGCGGTAGAAGCCTCAAGAGAGATCGGTTTCCCTGTGGCATTGAAGATCGTGTCACCGGAGATCATCCATAAGTCGGATACTGGCGGGATCATGTTGAATCTTCAGGATGGGAATGAGGTTGAGGAGGCGTTTGACAGGATTATGGAAAATGCAAAGAAGGTGGCCTCTCCTTCAAGTATCTTGGGAGTCCTTATATCACCCATGGCGCCAAAGGGGCAGGAGTGCATCATAGGGATGGTGAAAGACCCGCAATTTGGGCCTGTCGTTATGTTCGGACTTGGGGGCATATTCGTGGAGGTCCTGAAGGATGTGTCTTTCAGGGTAACCCCCCTTACCGATATCGATATCGATGAGATGGTAAAGGAGATAAAGGGGTATCCCCTGCTTACCGGCATAAGGGGAGAGAAGCCGAAGGATATCGACATCATAAAGGATGTCATTATCAGGGTATCCCGGATGGCGATTGATAACCCGGAAATAAAAGAGGTGGATATAAACCCGATCATTGTTCACGAAAAGGGTGCATCCGTTGTTGATGCAAGAATAATAATTGAGTAGAGGAGAGAGAAAAATGGATTTCGAATGCATTATCTATGGAAAAGAGGAAAATATAGCGACCATCAAATTGAACAGACCACAGGTATTGAATGCCATGAACAAGCAGCTCTGGCTCGACCTGCGGGAAGCCCTTCATGACGCAAGGGATGATGAAAATATAAAAGTGCTTATCATTACGGGAGAGGGCAGGGCATTTTCCACCGGGGCCGACTTGAAGGATTCAAAGGGCAGGTCTCTGCAGGCCTATAGAGATTACCTGGTTTACCTTCAGGAGATATCAAGGGAGATCATCAGATACCCCAAGCCCACAATTGCGGCGGTAAACGGTTATGCCCTGGGCAGCGGCTATGAGTTGTCGCTTGCCTGCGATATCAGGATTTCGGCGGAAAGTGCGAAATTCGGTTCCCCGGAGGCGAGGGTCTCTTCCTCCGTAACCGGTGGGGCTATGAGGCTGGTGCGGGAACTGATCGGGCCCGGCAAGGCAAAGGAACTGCTCTTTACCTGTGAGTATATTGACGGGAAAGAGGCAGAAAGGATAGGGTTGGTGAACAAGGTGGTGCCGGATGATAAACTTATGGAAGAAACAATAGAGATGGCGAAAAAGATCGCTGAAAATTCACTTTTCTCCATAAATGTCATCAAGAAGGGGCTCAACATGGTGCCTGAGGTGAGTCTGGAGGCACTTATGGACTATGAGGTGGAGGTCTGCCTTGCAACCGTTTCCGCCCCTGAGAGGCTGGAAAAACTGGAGGACTTTCAGGACAGGAAGAAAAAATAGTAAAATCAGTTGTCATGGGTCGGTGATAAAAAAGGGCGATTTAATCGCCCTTTTTTATTGTTGCTTTTGTAGGGTGGCATTTTATATGCCACCATTTGCGGTCGGGTGTAAAACCCGACCCTACAATCTGTTGGTAAATTCGTAAATCGGATAACGAAGTTCGAATTCCGAATTCCGAATAACGATTTACGATTTACGTTTTACGAATTTTAGTATCCTTTCCACCTCCCGCATGGCCTCCTCAACCGTTTTGACCCTGATGAAAATTCCTCCCCCCGCCACTTCAAATTCCGGACAGTTAAGACCGACGACAGGGGTTCCGCTTTTCAGCGCGACGGCGATTTCGGAGAGGGTACCGGGTCCACCGCTCAGTGCGATCATGACATGAGGAGTCTTTGCAGTGATAATATTTCTGGCGTCATACATCCCCGTATAAATTGGTATATCGACAAATTCATTGGGGTATCCTTCCAAGGGAAGCTTTCTCTCACTGGGGAGGATGGCGATCACAAGACCACCGGCCATGTGCGCCCCCTCGGAGGCCGCCTTCATTACCCCCCTGCCCCCACCTGTAAGAAGGACATGACCTCTTTTGGCTATCTCTTCTCCCAGGCGACAGGCATCTTTCATCGCGGCATGGTTATTTTTGTGGCTTCCCATAACGCCGACAATGAAAGGTTTTCGTGCAACTGAAATCTTCGACATGTGTTTTCTCCCGAGCCTGAGTTACCTTTTTGAGATGTAACTACTCAGGTCTGATATTTTTTACTGCAGAGGTCGCAGAGACCGCAAAGAGTAAAAATGTTTGGTAACTACCCAGCTATTTAGGTTGAAGACCGAAGGCTGAAGTAGGGGCGTATTGCAATACGCCCCTACTTCTCTATTAGCCTTCCACCTTCATTCTATCCACCTGAGTAGTTACGACTTTTTATTTATTTGTCTCTGCGTTCTCTGTGATCTCTGCGGTGAGTAGTTATTTTGAGATCTTCTCTTTTATCTTTTCATGGATCAGTTGTGACGCGAAGTTGTTTCCGGCCAGGCCGACACGTACGGACACCGTTGTTGAGTCTTTTGACACATATTTAGCGGATATGTGAATTTTGTCACCGCTTACGACAGCATCAATCGTTCCGGTGGCGATCTTCTTATCCTTTTCAATATCTGAAGCCATCATGTCGGCTACTGTTTTTTCGCAGGCCTTCCATATCTTATCGAAAGGGGCGGAATAAACTGTCGTCAATATCCCGTCTGTATAGATGAATTTTCCTGAACTGACGCCCACGACTTTGTCTCCCACAACGACCGCGCAACCGTAAATCAGAAAGAGACCCGTCACTAAAATAACAATCAAATTTATTCTTTTCAAAACATAATCCTCCTTTCGGTGTAGGCTAAAGGCTAAAGGTTGATCAATCTCTTGTGCCCTGAGAGGCAGTGGTTTCTATCGGATAAAGAAGCGATAGTAAGTGGCCTGGAGTATGGCAAAGAGTAAAATGACGACGGTCAGCGCGATGAAACCGTTTGCCAGTATCTTATGGTAAAAAATTTCGCTTCTTTTCTCCTTATAGCCAAGGGTCAGGCCGATCAGAATGCCTGCTGCAATTCCTCCTCCATGTCCCCAGTTATTGATTCCGGGAACCATGAAGCCGAATAACGCAAGCCCTATCACCCATCCCATTGTCTGTTTGTAGATTGCTTCTCCGTAAAGCCCTCCACGGCTCTTTCCGTAATATAGAATAGCGCCGATCAGCCCGCAAATGCTGGCGGATGCTCCTATGGTTAAGGGGATGCCCGCCAGATAGGATATGTAAAACCCCACAATGCCACTGAGTATATATATAATAACAAAGCGGTTAAAACCGTATTCTTCCAGCACGAAGGGTCCCAGTTGCCGCAGGGCGATCATGTTGAAGAATATGTGGAGTATGCCGCCATGGATAAATGAAGCCGAGATAAGTGTCCACCAGCGATTGAACTGGTCGATCGGGATGGTGCCCGTGGCGCCCAGGAGAAGCAGACCACTGTTGGAAGGAGATAAAAACGTCAGTGGGTTCACCGGGGGACCGGCGCTGAAGGGAGTTATTATAAGAGAGAAGATATAGATGGCAAAATTGGAGTAGATGATAATCTTTATGATATCCTTTGGCTCTCTGAAGGAAAATCTTTTCAGACGGGAACCCGGTCTGGTTGCCCCGCAGTAAGGGCAGAACGGCTCATCCGAGCTGATAAGCTTTTTGCAATTGGGACAGAGGATCGATTTTCTTGCGGTGTTGGACATGATAAAACCTGAAGTTGCGGGAGCTTGATATCTTTCAGTTGCTTATCACAGAATTTTCAGGAGATGTCAAGGATTGCGCTTGCAAAGCATGTTTACATAAGGTAGAAATCCAATCTTAAAAAATCAGGAGATCATGGTATCGGCCTGTTCGGGAAACAGGCCCTACTTAAAGGATTTATGAACAGGGAAATGACAAGAGATCAGATTTACGATCTTGCCGATAAACACATGAAAGAGAAGCGCTACGGGGAGGCTGCTGTTCTCTATGAGAGATTGGTGGAGATGAACCCCGGTGAAGATTCCATTGTCATGTCGCTGGCTTGGGCGTACAGGGAGAGCGGAAGGATAGATGATGCAATCGATTGTCTCGAAGGGCTTCTGAAAAAAGAACTGGAAAGGAAGGTTTTTACCGGTTTTGCCTTTGATGAACTGGTCAAGATATTTAAAAATGAGGGGAAGCATGACAGGCTTATCGATATCTGTGAGAGGGCAACCGCCGCTCAGCCGGAGGACGTCGGTCTCCTCGGTATTCTTGGGGATGCGTATCTGAGGGCCGGTCGAATAGACATGGCCGTTGAAGTCTTCGAAAAGATCACAAAAATGGAGCCGGATTCTTCCATGTTTTTCGTAAACTTCGGGGATGCCCTTATTGCGGCCGGAGATTTCGACGGCGCCGAGAAGGCATACGATACGGCGGTTACCATTGACCTGTCGGAAGCCTCCGTTTTTTACAACCGGCTCGGTGGCGCCTATTTCAGGGCAGGGCAATATGAGCGGTCAGAAAAGGCTTATGGAAAGTCCCTGAAACATAGTCCTGATAATCCACTTTATTACTGCAATCTCGGTAACGTCCTGGTGAAACAGGGGAAGCTTGAGGAGGCGGATGGCGCTTATGAAAATGCCGTCAGGATAGATCCTGACAGCGCAGGCACCTTTTATAACAGGCTTGGAAATACGCTTGTTGCGGAGGGCCATCATTTCAGGGCAATAGACATCTTCAGAAAGGCAGTCTCAGCGGATCCCCAAAACCCTTTCTATTATCTGCGCCTCGCCGAATCCTGTGCAGCCGAAGGTCTTATTGAAGAGGCTGAGGAGGCCTTAGGTAAATGCTTACCGCTGAGGTCGCTGAGAACGCAGAGATGACACGGAAACTAATCTATCAGTTTTGGCCGATAGCAGTTGATTAGTTCAATTAGTTAACCAATAAAACATCCCCATTATATATTTTCTCTGTGCGCTCAGCGTTCTCTGCGGTGAATAGTTGCCCGGATCATGTCCGCCCCATCTTCTTGAGGGACTCTTTAAAGACGTGATAAAAGGATTCGTTGTCGGTTATGCCACGTTTTATGATCGTGCCGACATCATCGATATTTTTCACGTTGATGATGGTATTGACGCTTTTGTTAAAGGCGGCCATGTTATCCATGGTTCTAAATCTATTGCTCACCAGCGCTACGAAAATATTCCTCCTTGTGCCCATGGGAAGATACTCTAAATACTTGAGCACATTATTGGCATCCGAATCATCCGTGTCAAAATCCTCATTCAATACAACCATGTCATATACGTGAAACCTCATTTTCTTGAGCGCGTCCCGCGCGGATTCCGGCTCTGTTATATGGTAGTCCATGTCAGCTAACACACTGACAACTTTATCTTTTATAGAAGGATCGGTTTCGCAGATCAGGGCTGTCTTGCCACCTTCTTCAATGAAATCAAACGGTCTGTCTGAAGCATCGTATGTATCTGATGCCACTTCATCGATAACGACCTTTTCTTCATCCATGATATTCGCATCCTTTCATTTTATTCCCAGGGTTCTTTTTGTTTTCCATAACCCGTATCCACCTCAAGTTGGTCTATATCGGTTGTGGCCTCCCCCCTGGCACTCTTGAGAGCATCAATGCCGCGGCCGATAACGCTCTTGTTGGAGGCATAGGCCTTTGCGATTTCTTCGCTGACGAGCTCCTTTCCGTATAATTCGACAATGTAATCATCAAAGGTTGTCATACCGAAGGGTTTGCCGGCCTGGATTATCTCATAAAAGGTTTTTCCTTCCGATTCCCCGTGGAGGATAGTGTCTTTGATCCTCAGGTTGGTTCCCATTATTTCAAAGGCGGCGACACGTCCTCCACCTTCCTTGGGGAGGAGTCTCTGGCATACGATCCATCGCATTGTATCGGCCAGACGTATACGAACCTGTTTTTCCTCTTCTGTGCTGAACATACCGAGTATTCGGTTGATGGTCTGTCCCGCATCAACGGTGTGAAGGGTGCTCATTACGATGTGCCCGGTTTCCGCGGCGTTCAGTGCAATTTCCACCGTTTCCCTGTCCCTCATTTCACCAACCAGGATGACCTTGGGGGCCTGTCTGAGGGCGGCACGCAGGCCGGTGGCAAAGGTGTCGAAATCGGTACCCAGTTCTCTCTGATTGAATGTGGATTTCTTCTGCTGGTGCTGAAATTCTACAGGGTCTTCCAGGGTTACGACGTGAACGGACTTTTTCTCATTTATCTCGTTTAACAGTGCGGCCAGTGATGTCGATTTTCCGCTGCCGGTCGCGCCGGTTACCAGGATAATCCCATTTCGTTCCTCTGCTATCTTGTAAAAGACCTCGGGTAGATTCAACTCCCTGCAGGTGGGAATCCTGGTCTCCAGTTTTCGGAGTACGGCTGAATAGTTTCCCCGCTGAGAAAATATGTTGACCCTGAAACGGGCCTTACCCGGAAGTTCGTAAGAAGAATCACATGACCCTTCGGAAAGGAGTATCTCTGTCAGGCGGCGGTCCTGGTTTATAAGATTCAGAGCAAGGATTTCGGTTTGGAACGGTGTAAGTTCAGCAAAAGGGGGGTCGATATCGACACCGTTTAATTCACCGGAGCTTTCCACCTGGAACGGCTTGCCCACGGTAATATTAAGGTCAGAGACGTTCCTGTGGGAATCAAGCATTTTTGTCAATATATAATCGATTTCCTGTTTTCTCATAACATTTCCCTCCGGCAATGGTATGTTTATACATCCGTAAAATCTGATGGGGGCTGTTTCAAGAATTGTCTGAACCTGTTCTTCTCGTTGCACTTATTGTACGCCTCATCGGCGCTTATCCAGCCCTTCTTGTATAGATCCATAATCGAGTCGTCCAGCAACTGCATTCCAAATTTCTTGCCGGTTTGAATCATTGACGGAATCTGGTATGTCTTGCCTTCACGAATAAGATTCCGAACCGCCGGATTGGCGATCATTATCTCAAGGGCGGCACAACGCCCCTTCTGGTCAATGCGTTTAAACAGGACCTGCGCTATTACCGCGCGGAGACCGTCGGACAGCGTGGACCGAATCTGTGCCTGTTCACTTGAGGGAAAGACCTCGATGACCCGGTCAACCGTTTTGGCAGCGCTTGATGTGTGAAGGGTTCCAAAAACAAGATGACCGGTTGATGCCGCTTCAATGGCAAGTGATATGGTTTCAAGATCGCGCATCTCGCCCACAAGGATGATATCAGGGTCTTCACGCAGGGCGCCGCGAAGCGCCGCGGAAAAGCTTTTGGTGTGAATACCGACCTCACGGTGGTTCACGATACAACCCTGGCTCTCATGGACAAATTCAACCGGATCTTCAACGGTGATAATATGGTCCTTACGGGTGCGGTTTGCCTCATTGATTATGGCCGCGAGGGTGGTCGATTTCCCGCTTCCCGTCGGTCCGGTAACCAGGACGAGGCCCCGGGGCAGAGACGCCAGCTTGGAAATTACGGATGGA
>JADFWA010000364.1 GCA_015222855.1 Pseudomonadota bacterium
CGAAATAGGTATTCAACCGGACATTTTACTCTGCCGTGCGGAAAATCCCCTTTCTGAAGATATAAAGTCCAAGATAGCCCTCTTCTGCAATGTAGAGGTGGCTTCGGTTTTCACCGCCAAGGATGTAGATTGTATCTACGAGGTACCCCTTTTCTTTCACAGAGAAGGACTGGATGAAAAAATTGTCAAGCTGTTAAATATCTGGACCGGCCAGCCCCGCCTAAAAGAATGGGAGGATGTCGTGGACGGGATAAAGAATCCCCCGCATGAGGTTACAATAGCCATTGTCGGGAAGTATGTTGATCTGACAGACTCTTACAAGAGCCTGAATGAAGCCCTTGTCCATGGAGGTATCGGGAGTAATTGCAGGGTAAACCTGCGCTTCGTTGATTCGGAAAAGATAGAACAGGAGGGAATAGGCGACAAGTTTGACGGTGTCGACGGCATACTGGTACCGGGAGGCTTCGGGCACAGAGGTATCGAGGGAATGATTCAGGCAATACAACATGCCCGCGTCAATCAAATCCCCTTTTTCGGCATCTGCCTCGGCATGCAGATGGCAGTGGTGGAATACGCCAGAAATGTATCCAACCTGGAGAATGCCAACAGTTCCGAATTCGATCAGGAGACCAGGTACCCTGTGATTGATCTCCTTCCTGAACAGAAAAATATTTCAGAAAAGGGGGCTACCATGAGACTGGGAGCCTATCCCTGTCTTCTGGAAAAAGAGTCTTTTGCGTTTGATGCGTACGGCGAAAAGGAGATAGGGGAAAGGCACAGACACCGCTACGAGCTAAACAATGACTTTAAAGATATGCTTACTCAAAATGGTCTGCTTATCAGCGGAACATCACCGGATGGGCGTCTGGCGGAAATAGTGGAGGTCAAAGATCATCCGTGGTTTCTTGGTTGTCAATTTCACCCGGAATTCAAATCAAGGCCGACGAAGCCGCATCCGCTTTTCAGTAAATTTATCAAGGCATCCCTGGAAAGGTGAGGTCTAATTTCATTCCTCGGCCATTATCTTTCTCAGCTTTCCCGAACACTTGAAAGTAACGACTCTCCGGGAATCCAGCATAATGGTTTCACCTGTCTGAGGATTTCTTCCCCTCCGGGGGTTTTTCTGCCTGACAGACCACTTTCCGAAACCGGAGATACGAACATCATCCCCATTTTTCAACTCATCTTTTATCAATTCGAACACATTCTCAACAAGACTTACACATTTTTCTTTTGAAAAATCGAACGTGGCGTAAAGGTTCTCAACAATCCTGGCTTTTGTAAGTGTCATGATCCTCCCCTTTCTGATTTAATTTATTAATTATATACGATAATAACCAAATTTTATAGACAAATTTATTATAAATTTCAACTACATTTTCACAAAAAATGCAAAACAGCAAAATAATGTTTAGTGTCCGATAAAACCCCATGGCCTTTCGGCCACAACGAAGCATGGAAGTATTACGGTTTACGGTGAAACAATACGATGAAACAAAACCAGTTGGTGGGCAATGCCCACCCTACAACTCGGAACTTTGAACTCTGAACTCGGAACTCTCATATAAACAATCTCCCTCCCTGGTAGATGACAAAGGCCACGATCCAGGCGAGAGAGGTGTTAAATGCGACACTGAATAATGCCCACCACCAGGAGTCAGTCTCCCGCTTTATGGCCGCTATGGTGGCCAGACATGGAATATACAGCAGGACAAACAACATCATGGCATAAGCGGCCAGCGGCGTCATCCCCGAAGTCTTCAGGGCATTTCCAAGGACCTCGCCTTCCTCCTCGCTTCCTGTCGCATAGAGAACTCCCATGGTACTGACAACGATTTCCTTGGCCACAAATCCCGTTAAAAGGGCGACACTGCCCCGCCAATCTATACCGATGGGGGCAAAAACAGGAGCCATGACCTTCCCCATGCGGCCTATATACGACTTCTCCGCCTTTTCCGCGGATCGCGCCCTTTCAAGCTCCGCAATCGCGTCATCTCTGGCACTTTCCAGCGCCTCTCCGGCCGGTACTGTAATTTCCGACATCTTTGCCTGGTACGATGCCTCAATGCTGCGGATCTGGGCATCATAATCACGGGAAAACTGGATATTCTGAGGAAATGTTGAAAGCGCCCACACAATAACCGAGCCGATCAGTATGATACCACCCATCTTTTTGATAAACATCTTGCTCCTGTCCCACATATGAATCATCAGGCTGCTGAACATGGGCATTCTGTAAGGGGGAAGCTCCATTACAAAAGGCGCTGTATCCCCTCTGAGGAGGGTGGATCGAATGAGCCGGCCGGCAAGAATGGCAAACACGATACCTATGAGGTAAAGCGAAAATATAACGTTCCCCGCCCTTTCCGCAAAAAAAGTGCCTGCCAATAGAATGTAGATAGGAAGACGGGCGGAACAGGACATAAAGGGATTGATCAAGACGGTAAGGATGCGGTCTTTTCTGCTCTCCAGGGTACGCGTGGCCATGATGGCCGGCACATTGCAGCCAAACCCCATGAGCATGGGAATGAAAGACTTGCCGTGCAGCCCTATAAGATGCATAATCTTATCCATAAGGAACGCTGCCCGTGCCATGTAACCGGTATCCTCAAAGAGGGCGATACAGAAAAAAAGGATCAGGATATTGGGGAGAAAAATAACTACACTCCCTACGCCGGCAATGATGCCATCTACGACCAGAGACTTGAACAACCCATCAGACAGAAAACCTCCCGCGACTTGGGAGATCAGCTCAATTCCGCGCTCTATCCATTCCATCGGATAGGCGCCAAGCGTAAAGGTCATCTGAAACATTAACCAGACGAAAAATATAAAGATGGGAAAGCCCAGGAACTTGTTTGTAAGAACCAGATCAATATTACGCGACACATCGACACGGCTCTCTCTGGGGATCTTGAGCACTTCCTTGATGATCCCGGCAATAAAACCGTATCGCTCCTCGGTCATCACAATCCCGGGATCCTCATTATACAGCCTGATGAGACGCTCACGATGCTTATGGGCTTCTTCAAGGACGATTTCCCCATGATGATTGTCCGTTCCTTCAAGAACCCGCTTCTTGACAACTGCATCATCCTCAAGAAGCTTGATCGCAATCCACCTGACATCATAGGAAAAGCTGTCCTGAACCCTGTCCGCGATAAAATCCGATAATTGAGCGATAGCTTCTTCAATGTCCTTGCTGTACTTTACCCGGCGTTCTCTGGGAAGTCCTTTGGAAGACCCGGCTACCTCAATTACCCGTTTCAAAAGGTCATCAATACCCTCGTCCCTGTTGCCAATCGTATTTACTACGGTGACATCGAGGAGCTCGGATAGTTTGCTGTCGTCGATCTGGATACCACGCGCATGTGCCATATCGGACATGTTCAGGGCAAAAACGACCCTGGTGTCAAGCTCCCGAAGCTGGGTAGCCAGATAGAGACTGCGTTCCAGGTTGGTGGAATCAATAACATCGATCACCACATCGGGTTTCTCATCAAGGATAAAATCACGGGCGATGATCTCTTCAAGAGAAAAGGCTGTAAGACTATAAGTTCCGGGAAGATCGATGATTCTTAAATCATATCCATATTTGCGTAGATGCCCCTCCTTCTTTTCCACCGTGACACCGGGCCAATTCCCCACTTTCTGACGCGTCCCCGTGAGATTATTGAATATCGTCGTCTTTCCCGAATTGGGATTTCCCGCCAGCGCTATGGTCAAGGTCTTTGGAGACATCATGCCTTACCTTTTCGTAACTACTCACCGCAGAGGTCGCAGAGAGCACAGAGACGAATAAATAAAAAATCA
>JADFWA010000365.1 GCA_015222855.1 Pseudomonadota bacterium
AGATAGGTTAGAATGTATATCGTGCCGAAGTGGTGGAATTTGGTAGACACGCTATCTTGAGGGGGTAGTGGGTTACGCCCGTCCGGGTTCAAATCCCGGCTTCGGCACCATTTTTATAGGCTGCAAGGAAACTTGAGGGTTTTCAGGCAGCTTTTCTTTTGGTAAACCCCCTACTCAAACATATCGTCGTCCGGGAGATTTTCGGCCTGTGCTATAAACACGACCCCACCGTAATCGCCAGAAACGGCAACATGATATCCATCAATTCCGTACTTGAAGTTGATCTATTAGGTCAGGATATTGAATCGTCAAACACACTTCATGCCAGAACCTGTATCACTATTTCCGCCACATCCCATACTTTCAACGAGTTTTCGGCATTTTCCGCCTTTATAGCATCATCCAACATTCCGGCACATTGGGGACAAGCAACAGCTATAATATGCGCACTGGTATCAAGGACCTGTCGCACTCTGACTCTATTTGGGCTATCTTCCCCCCCACCCAGGATATCGGTAAAGAAATTCCCTCCTCCACCGCCGCAGCAGAATGCATTTTCCCTATTTTGCTGCATCTCAACAAGTTCAAGACCATCTATTGACTTCAGAATCCTTCTTGGCGCCTCATACTCCTCATTGTGTCTTCCAAGATAACAGGGGTCATGATAGGTAACCCTGGCCTCAAACTCCTTTAATGGTATCTTTTTAGCCTCAAGCAGTGGAGCCATAATTTGTGTATAATGATAGACTTCGAATTCTGCCCCAAGTTCCGGATAATCATTTTTGAAAGCATTAAAGGCATGGGGATCCAGGGTGATGATCTTTTTTATCCCAAGGTCCTTAAATAAGGCGATATTCTGTTCGGCCAGGAACTGAAATAGACCTGTCTCACCGAGAGCCCTGACTTCATTTCCATCAGGGTTCTCCTTATCGGCAAGTATACCTACCGAAAGGCCTGCTCTAATCAAAATATTTCCTACTGCCCTGGCGATCTTCTTTGCCCTTTCGTCATACGAACCGACATCGCCGATATAGAAGAGATATTCCTGTCCATTATAGGTTTCAATATCTGTGCCTTCTGCCCATTTACCCCTCTCCTCGGCAGGCTCTTTATAAGGATTGCCGTTAGTGCTGATATTTTTCAAATAATCCCTTACTTCGGGTGGTATGCTCCCCTTATTCACCATCTCTTCCCTGGCCGCAATAAAGATGTTGACGAGGTCTTCGCTGAAGGGAAAGACGCAGTGTTTCACGCAATTAGCGCAGGTAGCGCAGGAAAAGAGAATCTCCTGAAAACGCTTACTATTTTTTATCTCATCATTGAGCCACGCCCTGATAAGCCACATCCTTCCGCCTGGGGCGTACGTCTCAAATCTAAATTTCCGGTAAGCAGGACAGTTAAAATCGTCATAATCTCCTGTCAGTTTGCAATACCCGCATCTGAAACACCTATGGATAATATCTTCATGTTTCATCTAAACAATCTCCCAGTTTCCGGGATTCATAATTCCATTGGGGTCTAACACCGATTTTATTTTTTTGATAAGTCCCGCCGTATTTGGATCCATTTTTTCCATAGTCATTCTTTGCGCGCTTACCTCACCTTTCCAGATCATACCATCGATGTCTAAAGTTAATTTGTTTGATTCTTCCAAGGCCTGTCTTGTTCGTTCTGCATCTGCCTCGTCGGCACGGTTAAAGGAATAATTGTAGCTGAACATAATGCTGTGACCGCCCAACACCTGATGCACATAGGAGAAGACCATGTCGTACTTACGCGCGATTTCGATACCCTTTATCCATGCCTCGGGAACTTTGTCTATCGGGATTATGGAACCGGTGTATTCAAAGCCTCCTCCCTTTTTAAAATCAGCAGCCAGCGCAGCGAGGGGGGGAACGGCGAGAAATCGATCGCGGAGCGCCGGGTGGAGATCTTCTACAAAGGCCACAGTCTTCCCCCCCTGAAATTCACTGAACACGTTTTTGTAAGCGTCCTTCTTGAATTCGAGCTCTTCTTCAGAATGCCCTGCCACGATGATGACGAAGAAGATACGGTTCATCCAGTCCGGTTTTCCCTGGCTGATGAGAAAGAAATCTTCCACTAAATCGACCTGGCTGACTTCAAAGATAGCCTCCGGTATGACATCAACATCATCAGTCACAAAGGCGAGCACTTCCCGGTACTTTGGTTTGGGATACAGTTTGATCGAAAGTTTCGTCACAACTCCCGTTGTGCCAAACCATCCTATAAACAATCCTGCCAAATCGGGCACCGGTCCCCGCGTGAACCAGTGCGGACTCATCGAGGCTGATCCGA
This sequence comes from Pseudomonadota bacterium, assembly GCA_015222855.1. Lineage (GTDB taxonomy): Bacteria > Desulfobacterota > Syntrophia > Syntrophales > JADFWA01 > JADFWA01. Next base: position 2,317 of record JADFWA010000365.1, read on the forward strand.
TCTTACAGACCTCGCCGGTGGGCAGAACAACTTCCATGGCATTGATCATATCCGAATTTATGCCGTACCGCGGTGAAATATGACCGTGACCCTGAATGAGTGCATTGCCCACAACGGTAACGGTGGGTGGAGCCTCAGGGGTGGAATGCTGGAGGCGGGGATGATGCCTTTCCAGGTACGCTTTCAGCGCTCCCTGCGACACACCCGCTTCTATAAGAGCATATCGATTCGCCTCGTTCACCTCTATAATCTGATCCATCCGTTTCATATCGAGGACAATGCCGCCCTTGGTGGGAACAACCAGAGCCGACAGACTCATCCCACCGCCCATGGGGGTAACAGGTGTTTTTGTCTCGTTGGCTAACATGAGAACCTGCTGAACCTCTTCCACCGTTTTCGGGAGCACAACATAATCCACCCTGCGGGGAATCTGTGCTCCCGCGTCTCTCGAATAGAGAAAATTCTCCTCAGGTTGATTCGAGACATATTGTTCCCCGACGATATTAGCCAACGATCCATAGATATCCATAGAGTCTCCTTTAACGCAAACTCCCGAGAAAAACGCCATGTGGGTCGACTTCTTCCCTCAGACTTAAGGGGTCACCTATTTATTCTCTCTAAATGCAAAAAGTTTGATCTGCTTAAGAAATTCGCCAAATTCACCTGCCCTTTCAACCCAAGATTAGATTGAATTTGCATTCGGGTCATGGGTGCTTCAAGAA
>JADFWA010000366.1 GCA_015222855.1 Pseudomonadota bacterium
ATAGGGGTACGGATTTCATGGCTCATATTGGCAAGAAATTCGCTCTTGGCCCGGGTGGCGGCCTCGGCAGCCTCTTTGGCCATCTGGAGTTGAGCGTTTGCCCCCCGAAGCTCGGCAGTGCGTTCTTCTACCCGTTGTTCCAATTCCTTGTTGACAATTTGCAGGGCTTCCTCCGCCTGTTTACGTTCTGAAATATCTTCGAGAAAGCTTTCCAGAGAAATCAATTCGCCGTTACTGTTACGCAAGGCGCGTACATGATACGATATCCACATCACACTTCTATCCTTGCGGTAAAACTTACATTCAAAATTTCTAACCATATCATATTCATGCAGCCTGCGAAGAAGTTCCTTTCGTTGACTGGCGTCAACATAAAGTTGACTGGCTATGTCTGTGACATTATTGATCAACTCATCAGGGGAATCATAGCCTAGAATGCGTGCCATCGAAGGACTCGCATTAATGAATCGACCTTGGGGAGTGGTTTGGAAAATTCCTACCGGTGCATTTTCAAAGATACTCCGATATTTTTTTTCTGAATCAGCCAATGCCTCTTCTGCTTCTTGCTGTTCCACAATACGTAATTCAAGGGTCTTATTGAGTTCCTTCAACTCCTCGGCATGGCTTGTCATCAATACTTCCTTCTCCTGATAGTAGTCGATCTTTGCTTTAAGTTCTTCAGGAGTTACTCTGAGATCGGCGAGAACTTCGTGATACACTTCAATGAGGTCTTTGGTTTCCCTGGGAGTGAAAATCGTACCCAGGATAAAGGCTTTGTGCGCTGCAGCTGTCCCGATGGAACCTGCCAGAGACTTTTCAAGTTCGTTGTAGAGCTTGACCATATCGGTGATGGAAATCCGATCTTTTCCAACAAGGTCCAGCGCCAGGAAGCAGTTTTTTATCATGGTTGCAATCTCTGTTTTGTTAAAGTACCGGCTCAGCAGGTTTTCTATGTCCATTTTCTTCTTCGCCAAATCGATGTAAGCTTCCTTGTGAACATAATGGATGAGGGGAGAGGGGGCCAAAACGCTTACGAATTCTTCTGCCAGGGTTTGTTCCGCTTCGCTTTGCTTGAAATAAAGAGAACCTGTAACGTAAAGACCGATGTTAAATAACATGGACCAGAAAACCGCATGACTCAGGGAATCAAAACCCGCCAGGCCAAAGAGTTGCTCGGGATTCAGAAACGCCATTCCCCAGGGTCCGGTAGCAAGTAGTCTAAACGGTAGCAGGTCAATTCTAATAAAATGGGGAATGAGCAAGGTGTAAAACCAGACCAAAAAACCTGCACTCAGACCCAGGAGAGCACCTGCCTTGTTTGCCTGACGCCAAAAGATTCCTCCCAAAATGGCAGGAGCAAACTGGAGCACGGCGGCAAATGAGATCATTCCTGTCTTTACCAGAAAGTACTCGCTTATTTGTCGTTCAAACCAGTAGCCGAACATAATTACAACTGCCACAGCAACCCATTTGCATTTCAAAAGGTGTCTTTGCAGGAAAGACAACCACGGGATCCATCGCACCAGTGGTACAAGGAGATGGTTGGTGATCATTGTGGACAGGGTCATAGAGCTGACCATTATCATACATATGGCTGCGGAGAATCCCCCGATGTAAACAAGCATGGCAAGCCAGGGTTTGCCTTGATAAAGGAGCAGTTCAAGGACAAATGTATCCGCCAACTCAACCGGGTAGCCCTTCAATAAACCTCCTGCGGCGATAGGGAAGACAAAGATGTTTATCAGGAGCAGATAGAGCGGAAAAAGCCACATGGCGGTCAGGATGTGTTTTTCATCAGAATTCTCCACCACTGTAATGTGGAATTGCCTCGGGAGAAAAAGGATGGCAGACATGGAAAGTACCAGATAGGTGGTCCACATCAGGTAAGAAGAAGCCCCTGTTCCCCCAACGCTCATTAGTTTCCGGAACGGACTTTCGGACAAGCGTTGGAAAATGTCGGCGAATCCGTCGAAAAGGTAGTAAGTGACGAAAATACCAGCAGCGAGAAAGGTCAATAGCTTGACCAGGGATGCCACTGCTACTGCCATAACCATACCTTGGTTACGCTCGGTGGGATCCAGCCGTCTTACTCCGAAGATGATGGTAAAAACAATCATGAGTCCGACGACAATTGGCGCTACGTTCCGTCCAATCGAGAAGGTTGCAGTATCGATGGGAATCGTAATGATAGAGAACGTGGAAAGAATTGACTTTAATTGAAGCGCGATATAAGGCATGATGCCCACAAGGGCGACTATAGTTACGATAGCCGCAAGACTCTCAGATTTATCATAACGGGCTGAGATAAAATCAGCGATACTGGTGATATGGTGGGTGGTTTTGATCTGTATCATCTTGCGAAGCACCGTCCACCAGAGGATAATAGCAATCGTAGGCCCCAAGTAGACTGTAATGAACAACATTCCAGACTTGGCCGCTATGCCGACGCTGCCATAGTATGTCCACGCAGTACAATAAACAGCCAGGGAGAGTGAATAAACAAAAGCGTTGTTGGCCGGGCTTTTTCCCTTCGCAGCTTTCCGTTCCGTCCACAAAGCGATCAGAAACAGAAAACCGCTATAAAAAAGGATAATCCCAATTACTGTCAAAGGATCATTAAAACGATCAAACATCCACCCCCTCCTTCTTCTTTTCCTTGGTCTCGTCTAAGCCCCTTATATTATGACTTATGGCTATAAGAAACAACAAAAGAACCATGATACACCAGACCAGGAACAGATAGATGAATATTCCGGCGCTGATTGTTTCATTTGCTATGGTTATAAGCGGCCAACTTAATAAAACAAGGCCAAGACAAAACAAGAATAAGTGAAGCCCCGGCTTTTTCAATAGATTTTTAAGTCTTTCCATGGGATATCCTTCCTGACTGATTGTAAAAAGTGAGTTTGATGAGGGCGGCCTCATCCGATCAGAGTTTAGGCCAGAGTTTAGGTCAGAGTTTAGGAATGACGCCAGGATAACTTGTTCAAATATACTCCGACCCCGCAGACATCGCCGTTCTGATGCATTTATGTTTTTTACTAAATCCGTAGCAGACGATGGCTCGACAACGATAGTGGAAAGGAAATGGATAACATTCATTTTATTAATAATAAGAAAAAGACACTTGTGTGTCAAGTATAAGTGCAGCAATTCTAATTATGGCTATTATTTTATATTTAGCTATTTTTTCGTAACTTTTCAATAACTTCTGGAAATACGTAAAGTGGATTAGTAACTTCTTAATAAGTTCTGGTGGAGATCGATTGCTGTTTAATGAACACAGATACCGTGGTTGGGGAAGTTAAACAAACCCCCCCTA
>JADFWA010000367.1 GCA_015222855.1 Pseudomonadota bacterium
AGATACTTGTCTCCATAAGATATAGGCGCCGTTTGGGGGGTATTGTCCCTGTAAAGAATTTTCTGTTTTTCCTTGTAATCTGGCAATTTGATTTTTACCAATTTGATTTCACCTGTAATTCAAAACAGGTAAAAGGCAAAGGGCGGAAGGCCAAAGGGTTTACCTCTTAAGTTTTTCCTTATGCCTTTAGCCTCGTGCCTTTAGCCTAAAGGTTTAACTTTCATTCATTGCGCAATCACGAAAAAACAATGCACCTATACGCTAATAAAGATAATAACACATTGTTCTTGTGTCAAGATTCCCGGGGATTTTATTTAACAAGACGGTTCAGGGCTTCTTCATACTTTTCCCTTGTTTTTTTGATAATGTCCGGAGGGAGCTTGGGGGCAGGGGGCTTCTGATCCCATTTGATGGAGATGAGATAGTCCCTCAGAAATTGTTTGTCAAAGCTTTTTTGGGGTCTTCCTTCCTCGTAATCATCCATAGGCCAGAACCTTGAGGAATCAGGTGTGAGAAGTTCGTCGATCAGTATCAGTTTATCTCCAATCATTCCGAATTCCATCTTGGTATCGGCGATGATTATCCCTCCCTGCTCGGCAATTTTCGATGCCCTGTCGTAGATATCCATACAGACTTCGGTTATTCTTGCTGTGAGCTCGCGGCCGATTATATCTTCCATCTGTTCCCTGGTGATGGGGGCATCATGTTCACCTTCCGGAGCCTTGGTGGAGGGGGTAAAGATCGGTTCAGAAAGCCTGGCGGATTCCTTCAGCCCATCAGGGAGCCTTATCCCTGAAATGGTTCTATCCCGGCAATAATCTTTCCATCCCGAACCGCTCAGATATCCCCGTACAATGCACTCTACCGGCAGGGGAGTGGCTTTTTCCACCAGCATGCTTCTTCCCTGCAGGGTATCCCTGTAGGGAAGACACTCTTCGGGGAATTCATTTGTATCCGTTGAAATAAGGTGATTATCGATTATATCTTCCGTTTTTTTAAACCAGAAGGCAGAGGTGGAAGTCAGTATTTTCCCTTTGCCCGGTACAGGGTTCGGCATAATAACATCGAAGGCCGATATCCTGTCGGTGGCTACTATGAGGAGCTGACTGTCCAGTTCGTAAATGTCCCTCACCTTGCCCCTGCTTAACAAATTCAACTCCGTGAAATCCGTTGTAGTGAGACCTGTATTTTCCATATGAAATGACTCCTTGTTTGAATGTAACTACTCAGCCACCAAGACACGAAGACACTAAAATCATATCATAATTTGTAATAACCAGAGGCATTTGATTAATAAAAATTTCCGGAGATTATGGGGGAATATAATTATTTTCTACACTTTGTGCCTTGGTGACTTTGTGGCTGAGTAATTACGTTTAAATAAAGTTCAGGGTTCCGAGTCAAGTTTATCTCAGGAACGCGTTGTTACTCTTTTCATTTCCTATTGTGGAAGTTGGCGTTCTTCCGTAGTTATGTCCCGGCAATACCACAGTTTCATCAGGGAGGGTCAGCAGTTTTTCCTTGATTGAACGGAGCATGATTTCCCATGATCCTCCAGGGAGGTCTGACCTTCCAACTCCCTCCACAAACAGGGTATCTCCGGTGAGGACATACCCTTCCGTATAAAGAGAAATTCCTCCCGGGGAGTGCCCTGGGGTATGGATTACCTTAAGAGTCACTTTTCCTACGGTGATAGTATCTCCATCCTTCACGGTAATGTCGGCTGACGGCGATGGTTTAGCCTGGAACATCCTGAGTACCATATCCGGTATGGAAACCAGCGTTTCGGCGTCATCCTCGTGGATGATGATTTCAGCGCCCGTTTTCTTTTTCATATCATCATTTCCCGCTATGTGATCCACATGACCGTGGGTATTGACGATATATTTGATTTTTACGCCGTTTTTTTCTGCTTCGGAGATAATATCATCAATATTTGCCGCCGGGTCAACGACCAGCCCTTCACCGCTTTCGGTATCACCTATGATGTAGGCAAAAACCGCCATATGACCAACCTGTAACTGTTTTAAAAACATATTTGACTCCATTTTTGTTAATAGTTTACCGAACCAAATCTTTCAGTATCGCAATGAAGTGGTTCTGATAACTTTTTTTAAAATTAATGTCAATTTATTTCAGAAATGGGCCTGAAGTTACCGGACAATGTTGATTTTTCATTGACATACAACCGCCGTTTTTCTATATTTTTCCACAAAAAAAGATTTTGCCATGCCCCCAAGAAATACCGATTGCTCCTGATTGGCGGTGGATGCTGAAGAGAGGGGATAGTCCCTGGTATCCCACCATGCGGCTGTTCCGGCAGCCAAAGCCCGGAGACTGGGATTCGGTACTACAGCGCGTCGCGCGCGAACTTGACTGCCTGGTTCATCGGTAATTGGGGTAATTGGGAACTGACCTTCAAGAGATTCCGTTCAATCTTGCTTAAAGTACGACATAAAACATGACGGCAAAGAAATGACAGACACTTCCTAAAAGGACGAATAAATGCCAGATAGCATGATGATAGGGCAAGGATTTCCACAAATAAAAAACGGCACCTGAAGTGTAAGCCAATCCACCCGCCAACAACCAGAGAAGTCCGGATGTTGGAAGTGCTGCAATAAGAGGTTTAATGGCTATGACGATAAGCCACCCCATGAGTATATAGACAATTGTTGCCAAAACCTTAAACCGATATACGAAAAAGATTTGAAAGACGATACCCACGACGGCCAATCCCCATACTATAGCAAATAAAGTCCATCCCCATCCCCCGCGAAGCGTAACCAGCGTAAAAGGCGTATAGGTTCCAGCTATCAACAGATAAATGCAGGCATGGTCAATAATCTTGAAAATGTGCTTTAGTCGTGGTGTCCGAAAACTGTGATAGAGTGTTGAGGCCGTGTACATGAGCAACAGAGAACTACCAAAAATACTGCAACCCACAATATGTGACGCTTTTCCATAAAGGCATGCAAAAACCACGAGAACCGACAAACCGGCTAAACTTAAAAGAACCCCCACACCATGGCTGACATTGTTGGCGATTTCTTCGTATAGGTTATTCCGGTCTTCAATCATGCCGAGCCCTCCCATGCCATTTACAGAATCTCTGTGAATCAATGCTGCCAGCTTCCTTCGTCATTTCGTGGTCGATTGTTTGTATAGTAGAAGTTCATTATTTGTTAAGACAATCCGGTGATATTTCCTTCTTTGTCTATGTCCATATGTTCATAGGCCGGTTTTTGGGGAAGGCCGGGCATGCGAAGTATCTCACCAGTTACAGGCACGATGAAGCCCGCGCCTGCCGCGATTTCTATTCGACGCACAGTGACGATAAAATGTTCGGGACGGCCTAATAGCTTCGGGTTGTCTGACAGAGATTTCTGGGTCTTGGCTATACATACTCCAATATTTTCGTATCCCAAATTATATACGGATTCGAGGTCTCGTTTACCTTCTATGGTGTAATCCACGTGCCTGGCGCCGTATATCTCTTTAGCTATGGTTTCTATCTTCTCTTCCGCTTTCCACTCGTATTCGTAAAGGGGCTTTAGCGGAAGCTGTTTGCCTGAAAGTGTTTCAAGCAGGGTTTCGGCGAGTTCAACAGCGCCTTCTCCCCCTTTGGTGAAATGATCCGTAACCGCTGCGGGCACGTTCATCTCTTTGCACCTGTTCAGTACAACTCTCAGCTCTTCCCCGGTATCCGCGTGAAATCTGTTGACCGCCACGATAACGGGAACCTGGAATTTACGTATATTTTCAATATGTTTGTCCATATTGGGCAATCCCCTTGAGACGGCATCGGGATTCGGCTCATCGATATCTTCGCTTTTTACGCCTCCGTGAATTTTCAAGGCGCGGACAGTCGTTACGAG
>JADFWA010000368.1 GCA_015222855.1 Pseudomonadota bacterium
GGAATGCAACCCATCGCAACGGCTCCTATAAACGTATCTCTATGTTAAAAGGTATCGGTGAGGTTGATATCCGGGTTCCAAGAGACCATAAAATTATAACTCCTACAAATCTATATAAAATCGAGCAAATGTCAAGGATAGATTATACGACGGGGAGATTTATAGGGTTTTCGTTCAGACACTAACTAAACTCGCAACATAATGACCCCTATTCTTTCCTTGACAAACAAGCCTGATTTTCCTAAATTCCTCGTCTGTATTAGCATATCTGGTGGTTCAATACGAAACATTATTGGAAGGATGGCTATGTCCTTGACCAGCAGCTTTAAGACCTTCAGGAAGAGCTTCTTTAGTAAAGATTCCCCAAAAGTGACAGTTCTTACTTTGCTCGTTCTTACCGGTGCAGGCCTCATCTATTACTCTCATTGGGTATTGCGCACTGATATTGTCTTCTCCCATTTTTTGTACATGCCTATAGCCCTGGCCGGGTTCTTGTGGGGAAAGCGTGGTGTATGGATAGCCGTGTTATTCGGAATATTGGTGATGGTCTCCCATTCCCTTTCCGGCCTTGGTGTTCCATTTGTATCTGAAGCTCTCCGGGCCATGATGTTCCTTGCAGTGGGGCTGATGGTAGGCGTTCTCAGGGAACAGGCACTGCGTTCGGAGAATAACTTGCGGCAGACGCGGGATTACCTGGACAGTCTGATCCGTTGTGCCAACGCTCCCATCATCGTGTGGGACAAAGAGCGGAAGATCACCCTGTTCAATGCCGCCTTCGAGCGACTGACCGGCTACCGGGTTGATGAAGTAATGGACAAGCCACTCACAATGATTTTTAATGGGGTGAACAAAGAGAAATCGCTGGAAAATGTCGAGCAAACCCTGGCAGGACAGCACTGGGAGACAGTAGAAATCCGCACTCGATGCAAGGATGGAGAGGAACGTATTCTTCTGTGGAATTCCGCCAACATCTATGCAGCGGACGGCAAAACCCTGATGGCCACAATTGCCCAGGGACAGGACATCACCGTGAGGAAACAGGCCGAGGAGGCCCTCAATTTACGAGTGAATGAGCTGGCTACTCATGAACACATTGTAGATTCCATGCTTCGCACCCTCGATCTGGACGAAAGACTGGAGATCGGCATCAGGGAAATTATGAAACTGACGGGCGCAGAAAAGGCCGGAATAAGCCTTTTAGAGGGCAATCGCCTGGTTATGCGGAAGCAGTTTGGCTTCTCAAAGGATTACTTAGCGTGGGCAGGTGACCTGGACATTGAGGATTATCCCTCTTGTGAAGAGATTACAATAGGCGGGAATGATATTCCTGACCCCGCCTTCCGTCTGGAAACGGGATTTAAAAAAGAAAGGGTGAAAAGCTGGGTGACTGTTCCGTTCAAATCGGGACGAGGTCTTCTCGGTATCCTCATCCTCGCCTCCGGCAGATCCCGGGCCTTTGCCAGGGAAAATATTAACATTCTCTCCACATTGGCGAGCAGCCTCACCCTGATGTTAGAACAGGCACACCTGTACCGGACGGCCCGGGAGCGGCTGGCCCGGCTGGCCACGTTGCGGGAGATTGACATCGCCATCTCCGCCAACCTCTCAATGGAGGGGATTATCGATGTGGTGTTGCAAAAGGTCAGCCCTCACATCTTAGTTGATGCCGTGGGGATAAGCTTGATAGACTGGGATCGAAGACAGACTATACTTGCACGTCTGCATCTGCCGGATGATGTGAATATAGAAGGAGAGGCCTTTGTTCTCTCAGAAAACCTGATGGCCCAACTGGTGATTGAAAAGAGGCCGGTCATCATCTACAATATCAAGTCTGACCCCCGTCTGCAAAATCACAAGGACGTCGCCCGCAAGTACAACCTCAGTTCTTATGTAGGGATTCCTCTTGTGGTTCATCACGAGGTCATCGGTGTGCTCCATCTGCTTACGGTCGAACCCCATGAGTTCAGTAAGGAGGACCTGGATTTCTTTGCCACATTGGCCGGCCAGGCGGCCATCTCCGTTCAGAACGCCCAGCTCTACGAAGAAGCAAAGCGGAGGGCCGCGAACATGGAAAGCCTGACCAAAGCGATTATCAATTTTTCACAGACTAGTGATGAAGAGGATCTTGCCAAACAGACCATGGCTTCCGCTCTCTATGTATCCGGCGTAGAAAAAGGGGTTCTGTTCTGGTACAATAAAAATACAAATGCCCTTGACTTGAGCATGGGCATGGGTATCCCGGAGGATGCAATAAGCAGCATAAGGAAGATGCGTCCGTCTCCGGTAGAGCCAGGGGCAAAACTGACGGGACTGGTGGTTTTCAGAAGAAAACCCGTCTATGTGCCGGATGTGCTTAAAGAGCCTCTGTGGGAGATGAAGTGCCTGGGGCCCGGTTCAGCCTACCTCGTACCGCTGGTTTACCGAAAACATATCTTTGGAGCATACGTTTTCCTGTCACAACGTACTGATAGCTTCTCATCGGAACAGTGCGCCATGGCCGACACGTTTGTGTCTTACATCTCCAGCGCTCTCGAAAATATCAGGCTGCTCAGAGAAACCCAGCGTGCCCACGAAGAACTACAGAGGACACAGAAACAGCTAATCCAGACCCAGAAGATGGAGTCCATCGGTACCCTGGCCGGGGGCATTGCCCACGACTTTAACAACCTCCTGGTACCTATCCTCGGTTTTACAGAACTTGCCCTTTCCGCTTTTCCTCACGGAAGCAAAGAGTACGAGAACTTGAGTCAGGTCCTGAACGCAGGGAAAGGCCAGGGACCTGGTGAGTCATATCCTTGCCTTCAGCCGGCAGACCGAGGAGGAACAAAGGCCGATCCAGCTTGATCCTATTATCAAGGAAGCGCTCAAACTGCTGCGCGCAACATTCCCAACTACGATTGAGATCCGTCAGAACATCGCGCCGGAC
>JADFWA010000369.1 GCA_015222855.1 Pseudomonadota bacterium
AGAAATAATATTTAACTCTGCGGCCTTTGCGTCTCAAGCGAAGCCCCGTCATAACGGGACAAGCTGGGCGGTGAAACAATATAAAAAAATACGTCATCAAAATTGCGAATTAGAGCACTTAGCGACCCTGATCAAGTGACAATTCAGGGCTCTGCCTGACAGGTTTCTGGGAAGTAAAAAGTCAGCTCGCGAATAAGGAAATGTATTTAAGGTTGAAACGATCTTGACGATTGGAAGGCCATCGAAAAGGATATCAGAATCCCAGGTTCTCGTTTACCAGAATCACGGATATATCGCTTAGCGTCGGCTTGCGGTGAAGGATGGTGGTGATGCGGCAGATCCTCTGCGGAGAATTACAGTCTGTGCACACACCCGTTTCCGCACAGGGGGTTTCCATGCCGAGACTTTTGGCCCTCATGGGTCCGGCAACCTCCCAGATCCTTCGAAGGGCTGATTCAATGTTGAGCCTTACCTTGTTCATACCGGCAACGATCACTACCTTTTTGGGCCCAAAGGACATGGCGCCGACCCGATTCCCGATACCATCCACATTGACCACCTCCCCTTCAGCAGAGATGGCATTGGCACTGCAAATAAAGCAATCGCATCGGCCTTGCTGGAGGCGGATCTCCAGATCCTGTTCTTTGGTAAGGCCCTTCTGCCAGTGATCGTAGACCGTTTTTCCCTCGACTTTTAGCTTCTCCAGGATTCCCAGAGCCCTCGATGTATCCGAACCCCCGAACCCGAAGGTTTCATACCCTGAAATCATCTCAAAAATCAGATTGGCCGCCTCATCAACGGTTTCCGCAAAATGGGCATCGAAACCATGCTTTTTTAAGTTCTTAACGCACGTCTCCCCCAACTTCCCCCAAAGCCATGATTGGTATGAGTCTCCCATCCTTATGCCTCCTTAAGTCGTGCCTGAACGAAAACTGCCAATTTCCCCAGTTTTTGCTCCTGTCCTGTGAAATGCGAGGCATATTTCTCTGGGGTGGTTGAAATTTTTACCTTCCCCCCGCTCAAAGTCCGGGATTTTCAACCCGCTCAAAGTCCGGGGGCTTCGACTTGAACTTGGAAAAACTATCTATTTTTCTTTCTGACACTAAAAAATATTCAATATTCAATTATCAATCGTCAATCTGTGTAGCCTCTCCTCACCTTTATCAACTCTGCCACAATGCTTACCGCAATCTCCTCTGGTGTATCGGCCCCAATATCAAGCCCGATGGGAGAATGGACCCGGGAAAGATCCTTCTCGGTGAAGCCTTCTTCAAGTAACTTCTCGTAAATGATATTTCTTTTTCGACTGCTGCCGATCATTCCGATATACCCTGCCTTTGTTTTCAGCGCCTGGGCCAGGACATTCTTGTCGTGCATATGGCCTCTTGTCACAATTACCAAATAGGATAATTCATGAATCGACCATCTGTCCATCACCTCTTCAAACGGCAACTGATATATATCTCTGGCCTCAGGGAAATGACTGGAGTCTGCAAAATCAGCTCGATCATCAATGACCACCACCTGAAATCCCACACGGCTTGCCAGGGGCACAATCTGCCTGGATACATGGCCGGCGCCGAAAACATACAGAACAGGATCGGACACCACCGGCTCAACAAAGATCTCCACTTGATTCCCTGCATGGTCTTGCGCATGGAGGATACAGGGCACCTTTGACCCCAGGATCCGGTCCATCTCTTTTAATACGGCGTCTTCCAACTCCTGCATCCCACCCAGGGAACCGGTCCTTATCCCGTTTTTCTCAATAAACACCCTGGGAGTGGTACCGTACTCCCATCGTGCCTGATCGATCACCGTTGCCAGGAGCCCTACACCACCTTGATCGGCAATTTTCATTGCCTTGTCAAATACCAAAAGGTGTGTCTCGCTTTTTGACGGCATAGGTTCAAGAAAGACTTCAACATCACCACCACACAGCATGTCGGTATCTGCTACATCTGCACCTTTCAGGGAGAACTCGAGGCGAACAGGAAGACCCGTTTCAAAGACTTTTCTGGCTTCCTGGATTGTTTGAGCCTCCAGGATACCGCCCCCGATGGTGCCTGTAAATGATCCATCATCCAGGATCAGGCACTTAGTTCCAATACCTCTGGGGGTCGGACCAGCCTGTTTAATAATGGTAGCAAGGACCGCTAAGCGGCCATTTTTATACATCTCGACAAGTTTTGTGTAAATGTTCCTCATGGTTTTTCCCCGATTAACAAATACTTTTTCTCCTTGATAGACCCGATCACCACCCGATCAATCAAAGCATTTGGAGTACTAAG
>JADFWA010000030.1 GCA_015222855.1 Pseudomonadota bacterium
GGACAGGCGTCCCGCCTGTCCATAATGGTGAATCGCTTAGACAGCCGAGACGGCTGTCCTACGGGATGGGGAGGACAGACTTTTTAATTGGTTTTAATTGTGAACGCTCTGAAAAGAGGATTCTGAGATTGTAGTAGGGTCGGGTTTTACACCCGACCGCAAACGCGGGGTGGCATATAAAATGCCACCCTACAGAATCTTCGCATCGAACCACGTCCTGAATAACAAAAAGAATTGTCACCCTGAATTTATTCTGAAACAAGTTCAGCATGACAGAGAAAACTCAAAATGACAAGAGGGTATTTAGCTGAACGCTTACAAATCTTATTGCAATAACGACACAGGTAGGCTAAATTTGCCCCCAATCATGAAAAAATACATCCCTATCCTGATAACACTCTTTCTCCTGGCCGTCTGTGGCTGTGGCGGCGATACGAAACAGGAAAATGCCGTCAAAGCCGACACAGGCCCCGCCTACGGGGACATCATGGTAACAGGCTCCATCGGGGACGCGAGCAACCTGATCCCGATCCTCTCCACCGACAGCACCTCCCACGGTATCGCCTCGATGATTTTTAACGGCCTCGTAAAGTATGATAAGGACCTGAACATAGTCGGAGACCTCGCTAAATCATGGGATATTTCCGAAGACGGGTTGACTTTCACCTTTCATCTGAGAAAGGGTGTTAAATGGCATGACGGCCGTCCCTTCACCGCCGCCGACGTCCTGTTTACCTATAAGGTTACCATAGACCCCGAAACGCCCACCGCCTATTCCGGTGATTTTCTCAAGGTAAAAAAGGCTGAGGCAGTCGACCCTTACACCTTCAGGGTAACCTATAACACACCCTTCGCACCGGCGCTCACGAGCTGGAGCGCCTCCATACTCCCCAGGCATCTCCTTGAGGGAAAAGATATCACAAAAACCAAACTCTCACGCCACCCGATAGGAACCGGGCCATATATGTTCAGGGAATGGAAAACCGGCCAGAAGATAGTCCTTATCTCAAACCCGGACTATTTTGAGGGAAGACCTTACATAGACGGCTACATCATGCGTATAATACCGGACATGGCGACCATGTTTCTGGAACTGCGCGCAGAAGGAATCGACCGGATGAACCTTACACCTCTCCAGTACACCAGACAAACGGAAAACAGGTTCTTCCACAGGAATTTCAATAAGTACCGCTATCTTTCCTTCTCCTATACCTACCTCGGATACAACCTCAAAAACCCGCTATTCAAGGACAAGCGCGTGAGGCAGGCCATAAGCTATGCAATAAACAAGGAGGAAATCATTCAGGGTGTCATGCTGGGGCTGGGAAAGGTCGCGACAGGCCCCTTCAAACCGGGCACCTGGGTATATAAACCAAATGTAAAAAGATACCCCCATGCTCCTCAAAAAGCGAGAGAACTCCTTGCGGAGGCGGGCTGGAAAGATACCGACGGTGACGGTATCCTGGATAAAGACGGAAGGCCCTTCGCCTTTGAGATCATCACAAACCAGGGGAACGAAATCCGCGCAAAGTGTGCCGAGATCATCCAGAGACGGCTTGCCGATACAGGGATAACGGTGAAGATCAGGATTATCGAATGGGCCGCCTTCATAAAGGAATTCATCAATAAGCGAAAGTTCGACGCGACCATACTCGGCTGGACCATCCCCCTCGATCCGGATCTCTATGACGTGTGGCATTCGAGCAAGATGGGGCCGGAGGAGCTGAACTTTATATCCTACAAAAATGACGAGGTGGACGAACTGCTGGAAAAGGGGAGAAATACCTTCGACAGGAAGGAAAGAAAAAGGTGCTATGACAGGATACAGGAGATCATGGCGGAGGAACAGCCTTACACATTTCTATATGTCCCAGACGCGCTCCCCATCATTAACGCACGCTTCCGGGGGATAAAGCCGGCCCCCATCGGCATAGGATACAATTTTATCAGGTGGTATGTCCCCAAAGGCGAGCAGAGGCTGGTTATGAAGAGATAAAGTAACTATTCAGGTATGTAGGGGCGTATGGCAATACGCCCGTACCAAAGGCACAAAGAAGAAATTAGATACTGGATGCTTTAATTGGGGACACTTCCCGTATTTTGTGCAACATTCAGCACAGCGTATATTTCCTTTAGATCGCAAAATACGGGAAGTGTCCCCAATTAAAGTGACTTCGTGTCTTGGTGGCTGAATAGTTACGATAAAAAAATAAAAAAGTCTTGACAAACCAGTTACGGATATAGATAATTCACACAATTTGTCCGGGTGTTTGCCTGGAATATGAATGGGCGTTAATTTTTTTTGTTTATTTATTTTAATATTGTAACTCAGCGCTCGTTCAATTTCATAAAAGAAAGGGGGTGTTATCGGGTCAATCTAATGTTGGAAAAGAGTTACAGGTAGTTTCTAACTTTTAACAGGGCTGCCGGCAATACCGGTCAGCCGAACAAAAGACTATTTGTAAGGAGGGAGGAATAATTATGTTTAAAGGTATGCCGAAAATATTTTGGCTTGGTCTGGGATTAATGTATTGCTGGGCATTATTTTTTATGATCCTTGAATGGACTATCCCTGGATTTCCCTTAAAGTCGTTCCTTGGTATCCCAGCCTGTTATATTTATAACACGTTCCTGGGCTGCTATATAATCAATATCTTTGTTGCCTGGGGGTTCGCCCACTGGGAAGAACTGAGGGAAGCTAAATTAGCAGGAACATCAACAGAATAATTAAGGAGGGAAACAAATGGGAGCTAATCCAATTGTCGTTATAGGAGCTGTCATATATTTTGCAATAGTAATCGGGATCGGCTGGTATACGAGATCGGCAGGCACGAGAGCTGAAGACTATTATGTTGCCGGCCGGAAAATCGGGCCATTCGTAAATGGATCGGCGCTTGCCGCCACTTACTTCAGCCCCGCCACCTTTCTGGGTATGCCCGCCTTTATCTTTTTGCTTTCATATCCTTTCTGGTGGACGCTGGTGGGAATTATCGGTGGTATGC
The DNA here is from genome assembly GCA_015222855.1 of Pseudomonadota bacterium. Taxonomy (GTDB): domain Bacteria; phylum Desulfobacterota; class Syntrophia; order Syntrophales; family JADFWA01; genus JADFWA01. Next base: position 3,003 of record JADFWA010000030.1, read on the forward strand.
CGGTCGCGACCCTGCTGACGGCGGCGCCTATGCGTAAATACGCGCCCACGTCCTTTACCGACTACTATGAAGACAGGTATGACACCAAGTGGATGAGACTGGCGGCGGCCGTTCCGATCATTATCGGTGGCCTGGCGTATGTCGTTCTTTCAGTCGTCGGCAC
>JADFWA010000370.1 GCA_015222855.1 Pseudomonadota bacterium
CCCCTTGCCCCTCACCCTGACCCTCTCCCTGAGGGAGAGGGAACTGTGGGAAAGGGGCGATGGTCGTCATTGTTCCGTCCTTATACCATAGTTGCGTATCTTCATCCGCAGGGTTTTTCTGTCGATGCCGAGGAATTTTGCCGTCTTGCCGATCTGGAAGTTGAAGTGCAGTAAGACTTTCTCTATGTGATCCTTCTCAACATCGACCAGGGTCATCTTACCTGAAAGAGAATCCACTACCGGAACCTTTGCTCCCCCGTTCTGCCCGTAGTAAAGGATGTCGGACAGGTTGACGATGTCATTTTCACAAAGCACGCATAAACGTTCCATGGTATTTTTCAGTTCTCTGACATTGCCGGGCCAGTTGTACGAGATTAGCGATTTCTTTGCCTCTTCCGAGAGGCGTTGTACCTTACTGTTGTGTTTCTTTTTATATATGTCAAGGTAATGCAGGGCAATGGGCAGTATGTCGGATTTGTGCTCTCTCAATGGTTTTATATCTATGGGTACTACCGATATCCGGTAAAACAGGTCTTCCCTGAATTTGCCCGATTCCACTTCCGTCCTGATATCCTTATTCGTGGCGGCTATGAGTCTAACGTCTACCTTCTCGGGTGACGAGCTGCCAACCCGTGGCACCTCCTGTTCCTGGATTACCCTTAACAGTTTGGCCTGGATGTTAAGACTGATATTGGAAATCTCGTCCAGCAATAAGGTCCCCTTGTCTGCCATCTGGAAACGTCCCTCGCGTGACTGGGTAGCTCCGCTGAATGCCCCTTTGACATGACCGAACAGCTCGCTCTCCATCAGGTTCTCAACCAATGAAGAGCAGTCAACGGGGATAAACGGTTTGTTCCTCCTCTTGCTGAGGCCTTGTATGGTGCGCGCGACAAGTTCTTTTCCTGTACCACTCTCTCCTGTAATAAGTACTGTGCTGTCTGTCTGTGCTATCCGCTGAATAGTTTCCTTAAGTTCTCTCATATAATCGCTGTTACCGATCAACACGGAAAGAGTTTCTTCTATATCCCGCATATCATACCTGTCCAGGGCATCCGCTACCGCTTTTTTAAGCTCTGTCGCGCTGAAGGGCTTTGTCAGGAAATTGAAGGCGCCATGTCTCATGGCTTCAACGGCCATTTGAATGGTTCCGTACCCTGTAATGATTATGACCCGCGCAGATATTGCGCTTTCATACTTAAGCTTTCTCAGTATATCGAGACCTCCCATCACGGGCATTCGTATATCCAGCAGAATGAGGTCATAAATATCCTTGAGCGCCATTTCGAGGCCATAGAGAGCGTCTCCTGTACTTTCAACCTGATAGCCCATACGGGAAAGGGTTTGACGGCAGGCATCCCGTATCGACTCTTCGTCATCTATAATAAGAATTTTTACTGTTTCCTTAAACAATACTCAATCCCTCTTTCTTTTCCCTGCACATATCACTGTCCGTTTCCGTATCTACAGGCAGGAAGATGTTAAAGGTTGTTCCTTTTCCCGGTTCGCTTTTCACATCGATGAAGCCGTTATGTCTTTGTATTACCCCATATGCGATGGACAATCCAAGGCCGGTTCCCTGACCGGGTTCTTTTGTGGTAAAAAAGGGTTCAAAAACATGCGGCAGATAAGCCTTGTCTATCCCCTTGCCCGTGTCTGATATGGTGATTTTAACTGTCTTGGTGCTGGCCAATAGACATATTCCTTCCGTTTCTGTTTGCACATCTCCTTCTTCGGTCACATCCGGGAACCTGCTGAGCAGCTTTGTCGTTATGGCGAGCTTGCCCCTCCCCTCCATGGCATCAGCGGCATTTATAAATAGATTTAAAAACACCTGTTCCAATCTTGACCTGTCCCCCTTTATGTCAGGAAGGTCATCCGCAAGTTGTGTGTCTATCTCTATTCCAAGAAACATGGATTGATCCTTTATCAGGTTCAGCGATGTGAGGATGACATTATTTATTTGAAAAGACAGCATCTCACCGGAAGGGGTTCTGGCAAAGTCTAAAAGATTCTGTACGATTCCTTTACACCTGTTAGTTTGATATATGATCTTTTCAATGTTTTCCCGTCCTGCCGGATTGTCTTCGGGAAATTCCTCAAGCACAAGGTTGCTGTACAAAAGAATTCCCCCTAACGGGTTGTTTATCTCATGGGCCACTCCCGCTGCTATCTGCCCCAGGGAGACAAGCCTTTCTGTCCTTGTGAGTTGCTGAAATGCTTTCCGCAACCTGTCGTCACGATCCTTAAGCGATTTGACCATATTATTGAGCGCTTCATCCAGTATGTCAAACTCTGAGAATCTGTCGCGTGGCAGTCGGTAATCGAGATTGCCGGATGCAATAATCTCAGTAGCTTCTTTCAGAATGCGTATCCTCTTTATGATGGTGTGTCCCAGGGAAAAGGAAATGACAAAGGCTATTACCATGCCAAGGCCTGTTATCCCCAGGAACATCCAGATGGTCATCAACTTCATGTCCCTGTATTTCGCTTCCAGTATCCCTGTGTAAAGCATCCCTATTATATTTTTATTAACATCATATATGGGGGTGTAGGAACTGATGTACCATTCGTTTACAACAAAGGCCCTGCCTGTCCAGTCTCTGCCCTGTTCAATAACTTTTTCATACACTTCCCTGGATACAATGGTCCCGATTGCCCTCTTGTAATCTTTTGTCATCACATTGGTGGCTATGCGCACCCCCCCCTGGAATATGGTGGCAAACCCCATATCGCGGCCTTTATACTTTTCGTCAAGGTATACGGTCGCTTTTACTTTATCCACAATGGCATAATTCCTGTTCAGCAATATACCCCCAACCAGCACCCCCAAAAGATTTTTCTCCTCGTCAACAATAGGATAGGCTACTTTCAATACCATCCCCTCTGAGAGATGACTTTCCTTAACATCAATGGACTGTGGAGTCTTTATGATAGCCATCTCAATCCGTGGAGAAAGCTCCGGATTTTCCCTCTCGATGAGCCTAACGGGCATGAGTTCAGTGGACAACTGGGGCGTTTCCTCTTCAAGACATTTCCTTACAACCGGATCCCGAAGGATGTTGTCTCCGCTGACCTCAGGATTAAATGCCCTGTACAGCACTGTGCCATCGGCATCCACTAAAGAAAGCATATCGATGCTCATATAATAGGAATCTTTTGGGGTACATGATGTTTGGGTTCCCTCATGGATTAATCTCTTAAACTCCTCCCCCACATGAAGGTTATTGGAGGCAGTTGTCTCGTGCAAAGGAAATTGCAATGCAATATAGCGAATCCGGCATGCCAGTCTTTCTATATTGTAATTATAGATCAATTTTGCAGTATTGATATCCTGCTGTACCCTCCTTTGCACCTCATTCACTGTATTCTCGCCTATCACTCTTATTCCCACAAGGGTAGCTACCGCACCGGTAAGGCATGTGGCTATCAAGAAACCCAGAACAAGACGTTTTTGCAGATTTATCGTGAAAAGTTTATTCAATAACTCTTTGATAAATTTCATGGTATATTCCCTGTAGTATTTAGTGCATGATAATACAATAAATATACATATATTACAACATGGCGGAATTAATTTGGTAAATTGGCGGCGGGCATTTTTGCCGCAGGGGTAATTGTTTCAACCACGGCAGCCTTTTCTTAAATAATAAAAGGGGTTGGAGACGGGTCGATATCCGTCTCTAACCCCTTATTTCATGTTACCTCAGGGATATGATGATTTAAGCAGTCTTTCCCGCCAATCTTCTTGTTTTCTTTTTAAGCCTGCTTATCCTCTTTCTGAGAAAGTCAGTCCGGGATCTATTCCCACTTGCACGCAACTCACCCATTTTTGACTTAAGCTCCTTTATCATCTTTTTCAGTTCAACCACGCTTTCAACAGATTTTTCCTTGACTTTCTTTACCGGGATGCCCTTCGCCTTTTTTATGGCATCGATCAACTCATCCTTTTTCATCGCGCTGCCGCCGGTAATCTCCTCCATTTCGAGGGCCATCGCTTTGAGTTCCTTTACAGTATACTTTTCCAAAGGTTTTTCGTTTTCCATTTCACTCTTCCTTTCTGAAGTTATTTTACGAAAGATCGGTTTTAACCCTATTTATCATTACCCGCAACAGCTTTTTGCGGAAACTCACTCAATTCCTGAATCGTTTCTCATTCTAACCCTAACCCGGAATCTTCAATCTCTGTCTGGCATATATCCTGTCTTTGAGCCTCATATTATTGAGCCTCAGCAAGGTGCTGATAGTGGTGTTGTGTCTCCTCGCAATCTTCTCCAGAGTATCTCCCCTCTTCACAATATAGACGGGGCCTCCAGATTGTCTCGCAACAGGAACCCTTAGTTTCTGTCTGACATATATCCTGTCTCTAAGTCTCAGATTATTAAGTCTCAGCAAGATGCTGATAGTGGTGTTGTGTCTCCTCGCAATCTTCTTCAGAGTATCTCCTCTCTTCACAATATAGATGGGGCCTCCAGATTGTCTCGCAACAGAAACCCTTAGTTTCTGTCTGACATATATCCTGTCTTTGAGCCTCATATTATTGAGCCTCAGCAAGGCACTGATAGTGGTGTTGTGCCTTCTCGCAATCTTCTCCAGGGTGTCCCCCCTTTTGACAATATAAATAGAGCTTTTGGGGGATCGTGGAGTTGACACTGAAGGCAACTTTTCAGCGTTCTTCTTTGCTATTCGAGTTGTACTTGCCGTCTGCGAAACAGGAAGGAATTCGAATATGGAAGAGGCAATCGCCCTTGCTATTTTAGCCTGAAACTGAGGACTACGCAAAAGACGCTCCTCTTTTGGGTTTGAAATATAGGCCGTTTCCACCAGGATAGAAGGAATCTCGGGCAGTTTGAGTACCATAAAGGGCGCTGCCTGAACCTTGTGGAACTTAAGACGATTCACTCCTTTGATATCTTTGAGAATGATGGAACCAATGGTCTTCGACAAATTTATTGTCTCCGTCTGAACCATATTGAGGGTTATCGGATCAGACTCGTCGTTGCATTGCCCGTTCGGGGAACCCGCGATAATATCGGACAGGTTTTCCCTTCTGGCCAACAGTCTCGCGGCTTCACTGCTTGCCCTCCTGGTTGAGAGGCAATAAACGGAACTTCCCTTCGCCCTTCTATCTTTGCAGCCATCTGCGTGAATGCTTATAAAAAGATCGGCGCCATATTCCCTTGCTATTTTCAATCTCTTCTTAAACGATACATAGTAGTCCCCATTTCTGGTAAGGAAAGCCTGGTACCCCTCTTTTTTGTTCAGTATATTTCTTAATCTCCTGGCAATTTTAAGGACAACAGTTTTTTCCCTTGTTCCCCTTCGTCCAACCGCCCCAGGATCTCCTCCCCCATGACCTGCATCTATTACAACTATTACCTCATCCTTTTTTGAAACCTTGAACTGCTTTCTCTCTTCGCTCTCTTTTTTCTCCATGTCCGGAAGCCTGATGTCAATCACGACACGGGCAGGTTTGTCGAGAAATTTCTTTAAATTGAAGACGGTTGTCTCTACATTTCCCGCCAGCCACAATTCCACCCTGACCGCACGGTGAGGAAGTGGCATTACCAGGACTTTGGAAATCCCCGGTTTGTTCAGGATGAACTGGTGAGGAATCGTTTTGGGAAAGGCGGTTTTTTTGAAATCAATGGATATTTTTTGAGCGGTAGTTGTTACCTTAAATTGAGCATCATCACTGGTATCGATAACAACCCTGGTATAATCAGGAGCCGCCCAGTGCCTGACGTTAAGAATATTGGTCAGGCCGAAGGCGCCGGAAACAGGCAGAATGATGCAAAACAGTACTGCCAGAAATGCAATTTTTTGTATTTTGGTCATATCTTGTGGTATGAGACCTCTTTCAAAAGCTCTTGGCATTTCCAAAGTGTGGATATGAACTTATCAAATTTACTGGAGAATTTCAACCACGCGCAGAAAAAGTATTGACAATAGTTGTCCTTAATGACATTTTTACTCAAAAGAGGAGTCAGGAAAATCTGTCTATGAAGATAAGCGACATGCTTTTGAAGAAAAAATTCGTTCTCTCTTTCGAGGTTTTTCCGCCCGTCAAGGATGGAAATATTGAAAGTCTTTTTTCAACAATTCGGGAACTGGAAGAATTAAAACCTGATTTCATTTCCGTTACTTATGGCGCCGGCGGAAGTACACGGGACAAATCAATAGAGATCGCGTCTAAAGTCAAAAACGAGTTTAATAAGGAAGTCCTGGCTCATTTAACCTGTGTCCAAACCACAAAGGATGACATTCTTGGGATCCTGGATGAATTCAAAAAGAAGAATATAGAAAATATCCTTGCCCTGAGGGGCGATCCACCCAAAGGAGAAACTGAATTTGTCAAGACAGAAGGAGGGTTCGGTTACGCCAATGAACTGGTTGAGTTTATTAAATCAAATGATGGTTTTTCCATAGGCGTTGCCGGTTATCCGGAGGGTCATATTGAGGCTCCAAGTCTGGAAGCTGATCTGATTAATCTGAAACGCAAGGTGGATGCCGGGGCGGATTTCATCATCACGCAACTATTTTTTAACAATGGTGACTTTTACAGGTTCAGGGACAGTACCATAAAAACAGGAATCAGGGTACCGATTATTCCGGGAATATTTCCGATCCTGAATTATAAACAGGTATATCGAATTGCATCTCTTTGTGGAGCCAAAATACCGTCCAGACTCGAGCAGAAAATATATAAATTAAAAGAAAAACCGGATGAAATAGAAAAATACGGCATCGAATACGCTACCATCCAGGCTGAAGACCTGATAAAAAATGATGTAGACGGTCTCCATATTTACAGCATGAACAAAAGTTATCCGGCGAAGCAAATCGTGGCGGAACTGCCCTATCCAAGATGAGCGCACCCTTGGAGGAAAAATATTGAAAATTAATGAAACAGGTTATATGGTGAGTGATTAAAGGGCGATTAGCTCAGTTGGATAGAGCGCTGGCCTCCGGAGCCAGAGGCCCTGGGTTCGAGTCCCAGATCGCCTACCAGAAACTATTTTTGAAATTTCTGGAAAAAATCTTGATTTATGTAAAAGTATATTATAATAACAGCCCCGCTTTAAAGTCTGATTGAGAAGATGAGACCTTTGCAAAATGTTCAATTTCGTTCAAGTTCAAGGAAG
>JADFWA010000371.1 GCA_015222855.1 Pseudomonadota bacterium
AGATTTGTGCCGACCAAGATACACAATATCAAGGTATTTTGGATAGTATGTCTTACGAAACTATGCCTGATATTTTTATCCCCTATTCCCTTAAAGGTTCTGCCGTCTATCCCGGCGCCCCCTCTATTGGCTCGCACAAGGTCGTATGCGTGACTGAGGATGTCCGCACGATACACCTTATCGTATAAGGCGTAGAAACGAAAACCCGGCTCTTGCTTGGCCTTACGGTACAGCTTCCTCTATAGTGTCCTGATCTTCTCAGGGGTTGTTAGCATCTTCGCAATCCCCTCTGTCCTCCACTCTTCGGTTGCATGAACAAAGCAGGACCCCTTCCCTCAGACCGGGTTATGTTGTCCCTTGTCTTCAAACGGTATTATGGACCCCTCCGACTCCCTGTGCAGCCCCTCGCAATTTCGTTTCCTTATATGCCAGGATTGTTGCTCCTCCGGCAACACCACACAGGGCCTCCAGCACTGGACTGTTTATCCTCCAATACATGCCGCCTCTGATACCCCGGGAGAAGTCTCAGGCTGCTTCCGTTGTCTTTTGCCTGAATCCAACGGCCTTCCCCGTCTCGTAACCGGTTCGGCTTCTCCATCTTGACGTTTCGAGGCTATTCCTAAGTTCACTTGCGTTACGGCCTGTATCTCTGCTATTAGAAAACTTGCGACCCACGATTACTCGAACGCCGCTCTCTTCAACTACCAGGGCGTACGGACAATTCCCCGGACGGGACTTTAACCCGCTGGACAAATCAGTTGTTACTGCGTACTACGAGTGCATCAAGATTATATTATGAAAAGAAACATCCTTTTAATTAACCCATGGATATATGATTTTGCCGCCTATGACTTCTGGTTAAAACCGCTCGGCCTTCTGTATATAGCCGGTTTCCTTAGGAAAAATGGATATAATGTACATCTTGTTGATTGCCTGAATCCGGCGCACCCGGAATTCAAGCACGAAACTCACATCAAACCACCGAAGAGAAAATCGTGGGGCAACGGCAACTATCCGAAAGAAAACATCTGGAAACCTGAACCGCTTGCGGATATACCAAAAAGATACAACAGATATGGTATAACCCTCCGTATCTTCAGAAAAGAGCTCCTCGGGATAAAAAGGCCCGATCTGGTATTCGTCACATCCATGATGACTTACTGGTACCCTGGAGTCTTCGAAGCGATAAAGATCATACGTGAAACCTTACCGGGTGTACCGGTTGTCCTCGGTGGGAATTATGTTACCCTCTGCCCGTCACACGCGTCCGAAAATTCGTGCGCGGACTTCACGATAGCCGGTGAAGGTGAAAGGAATATTCCGAATCTATTGAAGGATATCTTCGGAGACGACCCCCTCTTCATTCCTGACTTAAGTGACCTCGACTCCTACCCCCTCCCCGCCTTCGATCTCATGCCAAACAAGGATCAGGTCCCAATTCTCACCTCAAAGGGATGCCCCTACAGATGCACATACTGCGCATCTCATATTTTAAACAATGGTTTCAGAAGAAGGGACCCCATAAAGGTTGTTGATGAAATAGAGTACTGGAATAAGCTCTATGGGATCACAAACTTTTCCTTTTATGATGACGCACTCCTTGTTGATTCTAAAGCAAGTGTTATACCAATGTTAAAAGAAATCATAAAAAGGGAACTTGGGTGCAATTTCCACTGTCCCAACGGTCTTCACCTGAGAGAAATCACCGGGGAAATAAGCAATCTGATGTTCCGGGCAGGATTCAGAACGATCCGCTTCGGTCTCGAGACAGCAAGTGTAAAAAGGCAGATTGAAACGGGCGGAAAGATCACCAATGAAGAATTGAAGGAGACCGCAGCCCATCTCAAAAATGCGGGTTATCGATCCCGTGACATCGGAGTATACCTCCTATGCGGACTGCCGGGACAGGCTGCTTCCGAAGTACGGGAGAGCATCAACCTTGTCAAATCATGCGGGGCAAAACCAATAATAGCGGAGTTTTCCCCAATCCCGGGAACCCCCATCTGGAAAGAATCTGTAAAAGCATCGCCGTACAATATCAGCAAAGAACCGCTGTTTCATAACAACTCCCTTCTCTCCTGCCGGGGAGAAGAACTAACCTATGAGATGTACAGGGAATTGAAGATGCTGGCGAGGACAGGGGTCAGGGATCGGGGTTGAAAATCGGAAATCAGGAATTGGTTTAAGCAAGGGTGAACTTATCTCCAAACTTGATCACCGGCCACTGACAAGTGGCATGCAACATAATACCCCCCGCCTCTATCTGTCAGCTTCGGATCAACCCTATCGCAAATAGACTGAAAAAGGGGACAGGCTGCTTTTTGTTTTCAATTGCTCCAATTGTTGTGGTTGATACAATAGTCATTCTATGTTATCGAACCTTCGATCCGGTAAAGGCTGATAGACATTCGAGAAGAAGATATTCATGAAAAAGTTCCGGGAGGGATTATGACAGACAGGGCAAAAACTATTCTCGGAAGTGTGTTCGGATACGATGAATTCAGACCGCTTCAAAGAGAAATTATAGAAAATGTTCTCAAGAAAAGAGACTCGCTCGTTATCATGCCTACGGGAGGGGGAAAATCGCTCTGTTATCAAATCCCCGCCCTCATTTTTAAGGGCTTGACCGTTGTTGTTTCGCCCCTTATTTCGCTGATGAAGGATCAGGTGGAACAATTAACGGAACTTGGCGTTCCGGCGATATTCCTGAACAGTTCATTGTCTAATGAAGAATATAACCGCAATGTGGAGCGTCTGAAGGAAAATGGAGTCAAATTGCTTTACCTTGCCCCGGAGGCCCTGTTAACGCCGAGGATGTTGTCACTGCTTTCCTCGCTCCGGGTTGATTGTCTGGCAATAGATGAAGCCCATTGTATTTCGGAGTGGGGACACGATTTTCGACCGGAATACAGGCAGCTTGTTGAAGTAAAGTCCCGTTTCCCTTCTGCCACGTGTATCGCTCTTACGGCAACGGCAACACCGAAAGTTCAGGAAGATATAAAATGCAACCTTAACTTTGATGCCTCAAATGAATTTATCGCCAGTTTTAACAGGGAAAACCTGTTCATTCAGATCACCCCAAAAAACAATCCTGCCTCACAAACCATAGAATTTCTTAAAAAGTATCCGGATCAATCGGGCATCATCTACTGTTTTTCCCGCAGACAGGTGGATGATCTGTATGAGATATTGAAAGGCAAGGGATATTCCGTCAGGCCCTATCATGCCGGATTATCCGACATAGAACGCGCGCGAAATCAGGAATTGTTTATCAGGGATGACGTGCAGATTATTGTCGCCACAATCGCTTTCGGAATGGGAATCAACAAACCCAATGTCCGCTTCGTTATTCATTTTGATCTTCCTAAAAACATTGATACCTACTATCAGGAAATCGGTCGAGCCGGGCGCGACGGATTGAGGGCTCATTGCCTGTTATTGTTCGGCTATGCGGATATTCAGAAAATTAAATATTTCATAAACCAGAAAGACGACAATGAACAACGAATCGCCAATATCCATCTCAACTCCCTGCTGCAATTTACCGAAACCGAAGTGTGCCGCCGCATGCCTCTCCTGACATATTTCGGAGAAGATTATACCGCCGAAAAATGCGATATGTGCGACAACTGTCTGGCGGGAGAAAGAAAACTTGTGGATATCACCGTTCCGGCCCAGAAGTTTCTCTCATGCGTAAAACGTACCGATGAGATATTCGGAGCGAATCATATGATTGATGTTTTACGCGGCTCACAATCACAGAAGGTGTTGAAGTTCGGGCACGAAAATCTGTCAACTCACGGTATCGGAAAAGAGTATTCAAGAAAACAGTGGTTTCATCTCGCGCGGCAATTTATTCAGAAAGGTTTAATGGAGCAGGATACGAAATACGGGGGACTGAAGCTTACCGGAAAGGCATATGATGTATTCAAAGGCAGAGAATTTGTTCTTGGAATACTCGAGGAAGAACATATCGAGGACAGAAAGGGAAAAGGAAAGGAGTACGACTATGATCGTGTTCTGTTTGAAAAGCTGCGAAAGAAGCGAAAGGAACTTGCCGATAACGCCGGTATTCCGCCCTATGTCATTTTCCCGGATAAAACATTAATCGAAATGGCGGCATTTTTCCCGCGGTCGGAAGAAAGCCTGCTTCGTATTCACGGTGTCGGATCGGTAAAATATAAAAAATACGGCGCGATCTTTCTGGACATCATCGAGCAATACTACCGTGAGCATCGTAAATAAAGCCTGTTCAATAATTCAGTTTCAGGACCGGGCTTTTCTTTCCGGTTCAATAGCATGGATGGTCACGTTGCGATATCTGTTTTCTTTTACGAGACCGAAGGTTCTTTCGATGCCGGTTCTGAAAGGCTTCAGTTTCTTGTAGATGACGCTGTGCGGTAACACAGGTCTGTATTTTCTATATCCATCGCTGAAGGACGTGTGGCATATATACCCGAAGCGATATTGCTCTTTAACATAATCACAGGGAAGGATCATCTCGGCCTGTTGCCTAAATCCGGCTTCGAATACGCATAAAACTGTTCGATCACATTGTTATCTCGATGGGCTGGGCAACTCGAAGCAGCTGAATGGTACTTCCTATGATTTTTGTGAATAAACATCGTACCGTATATGGTATATGGTATCTGCCACAACGGTTTCTACGATTACTTCCGTATTCCTGGTATGGGCAGACGTTAAACGATGGGCTTCGCTTACGGCACCGGGTGTTATCTCTGTGGCAGTAATGATTTCCGATTTTTCATCCACCCCTCTGTGTACCTTATACTGAAGCCTCGGCTTGCCTTTTCCATGACGGACAACGAAGGCATCGGGATCGGTGGTAGAACGGTGGGTACGATTGACCGTTCCGGTTGTATGGCCATTGTCATCTCTGTTATCAGAAGAAGAACCCTCTTTCTCTTCTAATCTCATTTCAAGAACACGATACCCTCTGGTGATATATGGCTTCACATCTTCTTTGTTTACGATGGAGTTATTCGAGGCATTGGCCTGTATCAGGCTTGAATCGACAAAGAGCTTGGTCCCGTCGACCAGGTCGGCTTCCACACACTGCCAGACGATGCGTTCAAAGAAGGTCATGAAGGCTTTTTCACCCCACCGGGATCGGGCTTTGCTCAGGACACTGTGATCGGGAATGTCACTGTCCAGATCGTATCCTAAGAACCATAACCAGTCCAGGCGGACGGGAATGGTCTTCATGAGTTCCCGTTCTGATCGAACATTATAGAGAATCAGAAGGAGCATCATTTTAAGGATTACAGGAGGGGGAACAGAGACATTGCCATTATCTCCATAGGTATCTTTTACTTCGTTGTAGATAAAATCGAAATCAATGTGATTTCGTATCTTTCGCAGAATATGATCTTGTGGAATTTTTTCTTCAAGATTGACGTAATAATGGAATAGCTTTGGTTGAAAATCAGATTGGCGACCCATCATGATAAAAACCTCGTTACTGTAGTGTATAATGGGTCTTTTATATCACAATGTTACAATAATAACAAGATGTTAAATGCAATTATGTTGCGCTAATGGCGCTAAAGAACAACGGTATGCAACAACTAATGTCGATGTTGTTTTATGGATAATGAGGGTTTGGGCAACAGACCGTCGAAGTCTGACCCCTTTTCCGCTCCACTTTTCCGATAAACCTATTTTGGGAGAACCAATAAATGCATGAAAGTTTTCTATTTCTCGAGTATCTTGCTATCATTCTTGTCGGGGCCAAACTATCTGCAGAAATATGTTCCCGCATGGACATCAGCCCGGTCCTTGGGGAAATACTTATTGGGTTTTTATTAGGTGCCTCCTGTCTCGGATGGATAGATCTTGGAACTCATGAACACGAAGCTGTAATTGTGCGGAGCCTTTCCGAACTTGGGGTCATTTTTATGATGTTTTATATCGGCCTTGAAGTTCGAATCAGTCAGATTGCAAAAATAGGGTTTATTGCGATATCTGTTGCTGCAGGAGGAATCTTCATTCCTTTAATACTTGGGTATTCTGTAGGGCTCTGGATGTATCCACAGGCCGGTTGGGCAACGCACCTTTTTATTGGCGCAATTATGGCGGCAACCAGTGTTGCTATTACGGCACGGATCATGCTTGATTTAGGGCTTCACAGGTCCAGGGCATCCAGGATTATTCTTGCTGCCGCTGTCCTGGATGATATCCTTGGCCTTGTCGTGCTTTCAATCGTATTGGCCGCCACACGGATTCCAAAAGGGCCTGGCGGGGGAGAGCCCATTCATGGCCTTGCAGCAATATTTCAGAACATACTCGGCCTTGGGAATGGACTCCTTCTTAATATCAGTCTGATCGTTTTTTTTCTTGTGGTGCTTTTCCCGATTCTCTGGGTGATTGTCCCAAAAATCCTTCTTAAGGTGGAACAACTGGATGGAAAAGGATCCCTTCTGGTTATTGTGTTAGGCCTGATGCTGTTGTGTGCTTTTGTTGCAGCAGAATGCGGACTTGCTCCTATTATTGGTGCTTTTCTATTTGGAATGATAGTGGGCTCTTCAAAGGCATCGCAAGTTATTGAAGAAGAAGTGGAGCCTATTTTCCTTTTTCTTGCCCCGGTTTTTTTTGTGACGATCGGACTTTTGTTTGATGTAAATAATATTGCTGCTGCCTGGCACTTCGCAATCATTTTAACAATTGCAGCGGTACTTAGCAAACTGATAGGGTCAGGCTTTGCTGCAAAAACATGCGGCGCATCGAATCTTGAGTCAACAATCATCGGCCTTGGGATGGTTCCTCGTGGAGAAGTAGGACTCATTGTAGCCAATATTGGTCTCATAACCGGTGTGGTGAGTGGAGAAATATTTGCAGGAGCTGTGGTCATGTGTATATTAACAATTGTTGTTGTTCCCCCGTTTCTAAAAATTCTGGGGAAAAAATATCAAAAAGTACTGACCCGGAAAACAGCCGTCGACACGTATTAACACAGACAGAACATAATATTATTAAGCAATCTTGAAAAAGCGGGATTTCGCTTCGCAGCTTTCATCCGGAGTTTTTTACTGTGCCGTCCATTTAATGATTTTTTACGAATTCATCTTTATTAGAAGGGAAAAAATATGAAGAAAACTGAAAAAATTACTGTGAGAGATTGTTACCAGAATCTGTCTCCCGTTCCGGATAAATTATCAAAGGATGCCTCGCTACCGGATATTATTAAATTGCTTGCACGGTATAAATCCTGTCGATCGGTTTTTGTCGTTGATAAAAATAATAAATTGAAAGGTATTGTAACCGCCAAAAGCCTTATTAAAATTCTCGGGAAAACACATGCGGCGGATTTTAATATACCCCGAATGGGTGACATCCTTGCACAAACCGCTGAGGATTTTATGATACCGGCAAGATATGTGACCCTTAACGATACTATCGAGGATGCCTTGAAAAAAGCCGCCTTATTTGAACTTGAGGACCTTCCTGTTATCGAAAATGATGAGATTGTCGGCGTGATTGATTGCTTTGAATTGCTTTTAAATGCCCCTAATATAACTTAAATACAACTACTCACCTCGAACAGGCCGTTAAGGTCTGACCCCCATTCCTGCAGGGGTTTATACGCGATTTCCTAACCGGACAATGCTAAATCAGTCTCTAAGTTGTTCAACGGATAGACCCATTGCATCCGCAAGTTTTTCAAGCGTGGCGGTTCGCAGTACATTGTCGGTTTTTTCCATCTGGGAAAGGGCGGCCTGGCTGATTCCGGCTCTTTTGGCGACCTGTTTTTGCGTCAGGCCGAGATGGATACGCCATGCTTTAACCAGGTTGATTTGGCGATCAATTAAAATCTCAACAACCTCATGGGGGATTGTAACGTCATCGGTGCCATGTTTTTCCGCAAGGCGCAGATATTCCTTGTACGGAAGAACCGCAAAGGCCGGCTCTCCATTACGGCCCTTAATGATTTGTACGTTTGTAAGTGCGCTCATCTCTCTTTTTAACCTCCTCAATTCGGATAATTGTAAGTTGCTCTGTAAAGAACACCCGCCAATTGTCCACACGCAACCGGTATTCGTCGCGGGTTTTCAGTTTTTTGATGTTGGAGCAATTCGGGAAATTTCTGAGCGTTCCTACGGCAGCTTTAATATTTTGCTGAGTTTGATGATCTTTGACCTTTCGAAGTTGCCGCAGCGCTTTCTTTTTCCATTCGATCCGTTTCATGACCTTTTATAAACTAATAATATAAGTATGTCAAGTAAAAATATAAGAAACATGCAATACTTCCCCCTTGACAAAATATACAGCCCGGGCAAGAATCGGCAAGAATAGGGTCAGACCGTTAACTATTGACTACAGGTTCCAAGAGACGAAAAAATGGGGACAGACCTTGACTATTGACTTAGGGTAACATTTTTTATGAGTCAATTCCTGCGCCCAATTCCCCTTGACTTACAAGGACACTTCACTCTATAATTTCCCTGCCATTACCAAAAAGTGAATTCTTGTCAACTCAACCCTTGTCAACCAACATGTTAACCTCTTTTCATACACAGATACACAGCATTGATAACTCAGGAGGAATCTATGAAAGCAATTGCGAAAATCCCTTTTCCAAAAAATGAACCTGTTCTGGATTATAAACAGGGTTCTCCCGAAAAAACGGAAATCAAAAAAAAGATTGACGAATTGTTGAACAGAGAGATTGAAATTCCCCTGATCATCGGCGGCAAGGAAATAAAAACAGGTGATCTTGGCAAATGTGTTCTCCCTCATAATCATAAAAAATGCATAGGCAATTTTCACAGGGCAGGGGAAAAAGAAGTAAATATGGCGATAGAGGCTGCGATGGCTGCAAAGAGTGAATGGGAAAAGATGCCCTGGGAGGCTCGCTCTGCCATCTTTTTAAAGGCAGCGGAACTTTTAGCCGGGCCGTACAGGGCGGAAATCAACGCCGCCGGCATGTTAAACCTTAGCAAAACAGTTTTTCAGGCGGAAATAGATGGGGCATGTGAGCTTATAGATTTCATAAGGTTCAACGAATATTATATGCAGCAGATATATCGAGATCAGCCGATAAGCTCAAAAGGTGTATGGAACCAGGTCGAATACAGGCCGCTCGAAGGGTTTGTTTTTGCTGTGACACCTTTCAATTTTATTTCGATCGGGGGAAATCTTCCATCCGCCCCTGCGATGGTCGGAAATGTTGTCTTATGGAAACCCGCGTCATCTGCTGTTTATCCTGCTTATATTGTTATGAAAATATTGAAAGAAGCAGGAC
>JADFWA010000004.1 GCA_015222855.1 Pseudomonadota bacterium
ATAATGCCCCTTGCCTCCTCATAGATTCCAGCATCGACGGAAAGCACCCCTATTTTTTCCGGATGGAAATCCTTTGCATCCGGGGCAACCTGGGAGTAACGAATACCTCCGCAACCGAGGAGCATAATTACAATCAGGGTCAAAAAACAAGGTGTCCATGATCTTCTAATCATGATTTTCCCTCCTTAAAATCCTACACCAAAATGAACCACAAAAAAGCGCTCAAACCGGCGATTATATAGTTTGTTTCCAGGAGACCTTCCAGAACTACGCCGGAAAACTTCGCCCTTTTATCACAAAGCCTGAAACAAATCCATACATAAAACATAGAGGCCACAAGGGCAAAACTCAAAGAGGAAGTCCATCCTGCGGGATGTGCCATGACGAGCATTACGGCCATAATGACCGATATCCCCGTTAAAAGTTTTCTGGTGTTTTCTTTTCCTATAACAACAGGGATGGTTTCTTTCCCGATAAGCCTGTCACTCTGAATGTCGATCGTATCGGACATGGCCGATCTGACAAAGACCACGGCAAAGACGAACAGGAAAGCTGTCACCATTGCCGGGGTTATGGTCAGACTCGTTCCCATTTGTGGAACTACTGCAGCCACAATGCCCCACGCCGCGGCCATGGAAACGTTTTTAGAGCCTGGCAGGTCTCTTAATCTCTTGAAGCGCCGATTCTGCGGCAGTATCTTTGCGTTGTAAAGCACCCCGAAGCAGGAAATCGAAAGCAGCAATAAAAAAGGAACCAGACCCGTGATAAAAGAAATGGTCAGAGCCATAAGCAGGGACATAATGGCGACAGTAACATACACCTTTTCATGTCTCAGATAGGTTTCTTCCCTGAATGAACTTACTATACTGCTCCGTTTCCTGTCTGTGAATCTATTTAAAGTGTGCATTGAATATACATAAAATGATGCCGTCAATATATTTAAGATATTGATATTCAATCCCTGGAGAAGTATACTCGTAAGTGTAAGACATCCGGCGCCTATAGCGGAATATATGTCCGTTATAACGGTAAATACCCAGAGGCTTAGCAGCCTTTGTATTATTCCCTTTTTCTTTTCTTCCTGACAGGTTGTAATGATGTAGTCGACAACCTTTTCGATGACCCAGTTGGGTGTAGACGCCCCGGCAGAAATGCCGATCTTGTCGTACCCGCCTATGGCTATTTTTTTAAGCTCATTCACCGTCTCAACATGAAATGTGGGGGTTCCCTGCAGTCCCGAAATTCTTGCCAATCTCTTCGTATTGGCGCTGTTCTTTCCTCCCACGATGAACATTACATCCACTTCGGCAGACAATTCCTTGACCTCGGCCTGTCTCTTCTCGGTGGAATCACATATGGTATCAAAGACCAGAACTTCCGGAAATCTTTCAGTAGCCCTGTCGACTATATCCTTGAATTCTTCTGCGCTCTGGGTTGTTTGAGCAACGACACAAACCTTGGTCAGCTCGGGAAGGGTGTCGACTTCATCCCTGTTACCTGTCACGAATCCTTTGCCGTCGGAATATCCCAGAAGACCGTCAACTTCGGGGTGTTCCCTGTCTCCCGCAATCAGGATTGTGTAACCCAAAGATGCATGCTTTTTGATTATTGCCTGTACCTGTGCCACCTTGGGACAGGTGGCATCAATTATCTTTGCCTTCTTCTCCCTGATCTTTTTTCTTTCCAGGGGCGATATCCCGTGAGCCCTGATTATTATTGTACCTTCCTCGATTTCATCGATATTATCTACCGGGATTATTCCCCTGTTCTTAAGAATCTCAATGGTCTGTGGGTTATGTATAAGGGGACCATAGGTATATATTTTTCCGTTATCTCTGCCTGGAGCAACATCGAGCGCCATATCCACCGCCCGCCTCACACCCATACAAAAACCCGCTGTCCTGGCCAGTTTAATTCCCATTGTCTTAAGTTCCGAGTTTAAAGTTTGTTGGGTTTCATTTCATTCAACCCAACCTACAATCTTTTCCTTTTGCCTTTTGCCTTTAACCTTTAACCTTTTACATATATAAAAAATTCCTTGTTACCCGCGGGGCCCAAGAGCGGGGATTCACATGTCCCAATTACTTCGAGCTTCAATCCCCTGCAAAATTCCTCAATTTCATCAACAACCCTTTTCTGCACGTCTGGATCTTTTACCACGCCCTTTTTCCCCACCTCTCCCTTACCGACCTCAAATTGCGGTTTGATGAGGGCAAGAATAATAGCATCATTTTTTATGAGCTTGAGTACGGCTGGAATAACCAGTTTGAGGGAAATAAAAGAGGTGTCTATGGTGGCTATATCTATTTCATCATCTATTCCGTCACCGGAAAAGTAACGTATATTTGTCTTTTCAAAGACGATTACCCTTTTATCTTTTCTCAGCTTCCAGGCAAGCTGGCCGTAACCGACATCGACTGCGTATACCTTCCTTGCCCCTTCCTGAAGCAGGCAGTCGGTGAAACCGCCCGTGGAGGCTCCGACATCGAGGGCCGCGAAACCTGCTACATCAATGCCGAACTCCGTCAGCGCTCCCTTGAGCTTCAAACCTCCCCTGCTGACGTACGGATTATCCTCTCCCTTTATCCTTATTTCAGCTTCTTTGGAAACAAGGGTGCCCGCCTTGTCAATCCTGTTTTCCTCGACAATGACGACGCCGGACAGAATAAGCGCCCTTGCCCTTTCACGTGTCGGGGAAATCCCCCTTTCAACCAGAAGCCTGTCTAATCTAATCTTCAATTTTCAAGTTTTAACCCAGAACTCAGAACTCTGAATTTATTTACCCATCATTTTACGAACAGCGTCCGCTATGCCATCCTCGTCAATACCGTACATACTTCTCAGTTCCGCCTGGGTCGCGTGTTCCGCAAATTCATCCTTGACTCCGAGTCTCTTCACCGTGACATCATGTATGCCAATCTTCTCAAACAGTTCGAGGA
>JADFWA010000372.1 GCA_015222855.1 Pseudomonadota bacterium
TCGTTGACCGCCGGCGTTGTGGCCGTCGCACCGGCGGGTTTCAGGGGAACAACCCTGGCCGTTCACTCCACGATCGGCTTTGGTGCGGCCTTTCTCGGGCCCCTGACCGTCGGGGTAGTGCTCGATTTCTTCGGAGGTAACCAATTTGCATGGGGTATGGGCTTCCTAACCATGGCCGCCGGATGCCTTCTTGGACCGCTGTTTCTATCTCGCCTCAAAACATAATAGGTTCAGACTAAAATTGGAGTCACATCTTGATTAGGGTATTAACTTACACTATCATTTACTCTCATGTCCGGTAAGAACTGTCAACAAGTGATCCTACTATTTAGGTGCTATTTCAAGGCCTTATGGCTATTGGGCAGTAATGTAATGAAACAAATACACAAATTTATTCAACATGGATCTTGACAAGAGAAAAGAAGTAGGGATTTTTTATTGAAAAGGGAAAGGGGGGATAAGAAAAGAAGATTTTAATCAGAAATTCTTTTCAACTGGATCAAGAAAGGGAATTGACGCAAATTCATATTGAATGTATACGTATTGATCTCATAAAAAATTTGTCATTCTAGGACAGCCTCCTAATGTCACTATATTTGCGCTGCCTGTGCTGAAAAACGGTTGGTTACAGAGGATGACATGATATTTAATGCTGAGATGGCGCCGTCGGCTGCGTTGGCTGAAAAGATAGCCGATGAGGCATACAGAGTTTTCACGGTTTAGTGCCCCGTCTCATAAATTCTGTTTTTAAAGGAGTGAAAAATGGGAGAAAAACTGGAAAAATATGTATGCGCGAACTGTGGTTATACATCTGATGGTAAATTTACCGGAGATATCTGTCCCCAATGTAACCAGACTTACTGGAAGTGCGGAGAATGCGGATTCCTTATCACAGCAGGAACTCCACCGACCGAGTGCCCTCAGTGCAACAAGAAGTGCGAATTCTTGAATGTTACATGTTACACACCGGAGTGTGGTGGGCCGGGGAACATTGATCCCAGGTTATAGATAAAATGAGATAAAAATCCGTATTTCTATAAAACCTCCATTATGATTTCGGATAGCTCCTTTACTGGCAACCCTTTTTCCGTTGCCGGATCTTCAAAATTCATTACACAGAAAGGACAGCTCGTTGTAAGCACTTCGGCCCCTTTTTGGATTGCTTCCAGCACCCTCTTTTCACTATTCCTTTGATACGAAATCTCGGGCTCATAAAACATCCTTCCACCCCCGCCTTCGCAGCAGAGGGAGTTTTCCCTCGACCCTGAAAATTCAAGGAGCTCAAGACCATCAATGGCCCTGAGTATCTTCCTCGGCGCTTCAAAAATTTTGTTTTGCTTTCCAAGAAAACAGGGGTCATGGTATATCACCTTTGTGTTATAGGGCGCATTGAAGGTAAGGGACCCGTCTTCTATCATAGCCGCCAACACTTCTGTATAGTGGGATATTTTGATGCCCAGATCCCCGTATTCGTTTTTCAGTGCATTCATGCAGTGAGGAGACAGGGCGATAATCTCCTGTATCTCATACTTCTGAAA
>JADFWA010000373.1 GCA_015222855.1 Pseudomonadota bacterium
CTATTTCCGTCTGCTCTCCCTGATCGTATCCCATGGACTTCACAAGCAAATTGGCGAAGTGAACAACCAACAGCTCTTTTGATACCGGATTAGCCTTCTCCAGGTTGTCATGGCACATAGCGATCTGGACGTATCTATCCGAAAACTCCCATGTTTTAAGGAGAATGGCGCCAAACTCGCAGTGATACACATCAAGAGATTTGGACATTTCCGTTTTATCGATCTCCTTTTCAAATTCACTGTAAATCCGCAAAAGAATCAATTTCCCGATATCGTGCAACAGGCCCAGAGTAAAAGCATCTTCCGACAACTTCAGCCTGAGAATTTCTGAGACAATTTGTGAGGCGTACGCGCAGGCGAGGGCGTGTTCCCACAACTTTTCTATAGATTCGCTGAATTTCTTGTTGGTGGTAACATAAAGGGAACGGTTGGAGATTACCTCGACATATTTCCTCGTAGTATCAAGCCCCAAACGGCTGATGGCCTGCCCGAGTGTCTTGTTTTCCGACACGCCTCGATAATACGCGGAGTTGGACACACTGATAAGTTTGGAGGTAATCGCCATATCCTGCTTCAGGAATTCCGCCACCTCGTGAAGATTGGCGCCTTTATTAACCATCTCCCTGAATTTAACAGTTATCTGCGGAAGCGAAGGCAGGTCAATTTTTCCACGTTTTAAGCGGGAAAGAATCTCTTTGCCTATGCTCGCTTTTGTTTCAGGAGGTTTTTCCTTGTCATCCTTTTTGCCGGTTATACCGACATATTTTTCAAGTTTCCTGATTACCATTTCCCTGTCAAAGGGCTTCACAATGAAATCATCGCACCCCGCCTGCATACAGGTAACAATAGTATTTTTATCCGCATGAGAGGTCACTATTATTATTTTAATCCCTTTTTCCCGTGGAATATTCTTCTCTATCTCCCTTATCCTGTATAAGACCTGTATCCCGTCCATTTCAGGCATATTGATATCGAGGGTTATCAGATCAAAGGGCGTCCCGCTTCCCCTGGCCTCCTTAAAGGCGGTTATGGCAGCAGCCCCGCTTTCAACCGCCTCGCACTCGCCCAAACCATCCATTATCTTTTGGAGTTTCTTTCTGCTGACAAGCTCGTCATCAACGACAAGGATTTTCATTTTACTCCATCCAATTTCGGCTTGACCATTCTACCAATCCAATGCTACGATATCACATGTTATTTGCAACGGTATAATTTGCCTGTATATTGTTGACAGATTTGCGTTTTTTGTCAAGAACTGACTCAACATTTGTTTTAAAATAGCGCCGGATCGGATATCCGGTGAATTTGCCGTCAAAAATGCCTCGTGAAATACACATCTAAAAAAAAGGGGGGGGAATGGGGGCACCCGAAAAAATAAAGGATACAGGATTCAATTTAGTGGTTTCAAAGGACAATCTCAGGGTCTTCCTTTACTCGAAAGAAGAAATCCCTGATGGAGTTACTCTGGATCATATCAAAAAACTGCTTGAAGCGAAGAAGATAAGATACGGCATCATCGATGACGGGCAAATAACCGAATATCTCCAGACCGAAGCCCTTCAGAAAACACCGTTGCAGATTGCGGAAGGCAAAGCGCCCAAAGATGGTCAAGACCCGAAGATCAAATATCTCTTTGACACCGATCCATTAAAAATCGGGACGCTCAAGGAAGACGGCACAATAGACTTCAAGGAGCGGGGAAAGATTCAGCAGGCGAAAAAAGATGATAC
>JADFWA010000374.1 GCA_015222855.1 Pseudomonadota bacterium
AAATATCAAAATAGAAAATTAAAAAGTAAAATGATTTGTCATTATGAATGAGATGCTGAAACAAGTTCAGCATGACATTTCGGGATTTCGTTTTACATTTTGCATTTTGATATTTGATATAATTCCTTCGGCCCTTAGCCCTTAGCCTTTAGCCCTTAACCCTTACAACACAGCTTCATCAAGGGAAGTCAGTTCAGAATCATCATCTCCGACTTCCATCCTGGGTGCATCCGGCCATAGCCTTTCAATGTCGTAAAATTCCCGTGTAGGTTCATAGAAAATATGTACTATCACATCATTGTAGTCCATGAGAACCCACTTCCCAACCCTTTCACCCTCAACTCCGAGGGGAAGTATCCGGGACTTTTTCAGACTCTGCCCAATAGACGATGCAATTGCCTGAACCTGCCTGTCGGAACTCCCGCTACAGATTATCATATAATCGGCGAAGGCCGATATCCCCTTCACGTTAAGAATTATAATATCCTTGGCCTTCTTCTCCAGCGCCGCATTGGTGCACTTAAGAACCACCGTTTTTGTGTCTTCCTTTTTTCTGACTGATATCACCTCCCAGCTTTGAATCATTTAGTTGTAGTATCACCCCCACCCTGCCCTCCCCCTTCAAGGGGGAGGGTTTGGGAGGGGGTTAAATCGAATAACGATTTACGCATTTCGAATTACGATTTCCGGTTTATCCAGATTAGGATACCATCTTGTTTAATCTTTTTAATATGTTATGGTTACCCGGTTTTAGTAGCAGAATTTAAAAACGGTGTCAATCCGAAATTGGCGGTTGTTTAAAAATGACCGTTATGGTAGGGGAGAGCTAAATCGGATACCACAACGGGACGGGGGCAGAGACTGTCTGCCGCAGGCAGATAAACCATCACATCACGACCTGTTCGGTGGCAGACCCTGCATTGCTGCATGCAGCGCAGCTACTTGGCGGGCAATGCCAACCATACAACTCGGAACTTTCATATAAAATGCGTGATATTTTAAAAAAAGTCCAGATAAACATTCCATTTCATATGCTCCATGAAAAGCATCTCTCAATGATCCTGAAAGAAAGGATCAATCCGGAGATCGGCTTTGATTGCCTTGCCCTTGATCATTTCAAGAAAGAGGATTTTGAAAAAATAGCTGATATCCTTGCCGAGGCAGGTTTGACCGTCACAATGCATGCCCCCTTCATGGACCTCAGGCCCGGGGCAATTGACCCGAAGATAAGGCAGGTATCTGTAGATCGCCTCAATCAGTTTTTTGAACTCATCCCCTGTTTCAGACCGGTGTCCGTCGTATGCCATGCTTCTTTTGATGACAGGTATTATGTGGGTTGCAGGGAGGAGTGGGTAGAAAACAGCATTGAAACATGGGGGCAATTTTTGCCTCTGGCCGAGGAGATGAATACCATTATTACCCTCGAAAATGTCTATGAAAACAATCCCCATTACTTGACAGTTCTTCTCGATTCCTTTAAATCTCCTTATATACGTTTCTGTTTTGATACGGGACATTTCAACGTATTTTCCGAAGCAGGTTTAAAGGAATGGATGGACGGGCTGGGACCTTACCTGACACAGCTTCATCTCCACGATAACAACGGTTTTGCTGACGACCATCTGCCGGCGGGAGACGGGAATTTCCCGTTTGATGAACTGTTTAAGATACTGGATGAACAATGTATTGATCCCACTATAACGATTGAACCTCACACAGAGGAAAACCTGTGGCGATCGCTGAAAAATATTAAGGAAATGGCAATAGTTCAGCCACAAAGGCGCTAAGTCACAAAGGAAGTATATGAAATTTAAACCATTGTCAAAAAGAGAAGAATCCATGGAATAATCTTTGATGAGGGGCTACGGTTAACGGCATTAAAAAAATTATACTATAATCTTAGTGTCTTTGTGTCTTGGTGGCTGAACGGTTACAGGAAATGAAATTGCTGGAAGAAAGGGAGGAAATATGAAGATTGGTGTCATAGGCGCCGGCTATGTTGGTCTGGTCACTGCGGCCTGCTTTGCCCATATGGGAAATGACGTAACATGCGTGGATATAGACAGGGGAAAGATTGACAACCTTAATAAAGGGGGCGTTCCGATTTATGAACCCGGCCTTGAATCCATGATCAAGGATAATTATGATGACGGAAGACTGAAGTTCAGCGCCGACATGGAGGAGGCCGTAAAAAAATCACTGTTCATATTTATCGCGGTGGGGACGCTGCCGGACGAAAACGGCTGTGCGGATTTGAAACATGTCTTTGAGGTAGCCCGTGGTATCGGCAGCTACATGGAAGATTACAAGATCGTCGTCAATAAATCTACCGTGCCGGTGGGCACGGCGGAAAGTGTAAGAGAGATAATTGGAGAAAAGATTGAGGAAAGGGGGCTGTCCATAGAATTTGACGTTATCTCCAACCCCGAATTCCTGAAGGAAGGGGATGCCATAAACGATTTCATGAAGCCGGACAGGATTGTCATAGGAACGGACAACGTGAGAACGGCCGAGCTTATGAAAGAACTCTATTCCCCGTTCACCATGGATAGAGAGAAGTTTATAGTCATGGATATAAAAAGCGCGGAGATGACAAAATACGCGGCCAACGCCATGCTTGCCACTAAGATATCTTTCATAAATGAAATGGCAAATATCTGCGAGAGGACAGGAGCCGATATTGCAATGGTCAGGCAGGGTATCGGAGCGGACAGCAGGATAGGATACAGCTTCATATATCCCGGCGTCGGCTATGGAGGTTCATGTTTTCCAAAAGATGTCAGGGCGTTGATAGCCACGGCCCGGGAGTTTCAGTATGAGACAAAGATATTAAAGGCTATCGAAGAGGTCAATCTGAAACAGCGGAGAATATTTGCTGAAAAGATAATAAAACACTTCGAGGATAAGGGGGGACTTAACGGCAAAGTTGCCGCCGTATGGGGCCTGGCCTTCAAGCCGAACACGGATGATGTGAGAGAGTCCCCTGCCCTGGATACCATAAACATTCTCCTGGCGCATGGAGTAAAAATCAACGCGTATGACCCTGAAGCGACGGAAGAGGCGAAAAAAGCCCTCGGTGACAACCCCGATATAAGATATTTCAATAATGCATACGACGTCCTGGCCGGAAGCGATTTTCTTGCGCTGCTGACGGAGTGGCACCTTTTCCGAAACCCCGATTTTGACAGAATAAAAGAGAGGTTAAAGAACCCCGTAATCTTCGACGGGAGGAACCAGTACGATCCTTCCGAAATGAAGAGAAAGGGATTCTTCTATTTTTGTATAGGACGGGGTGAAAAAAATTAAAATATCAAATATCAAAATTAAAAATCATTTTACTTTTAAATTTTGCATTTTGATATTTGATATGAATAGGGTTTAGAACTTGCTTAGATATATAGCCAAGAGACTGGTACTTATGGTCCCTCTCCTTATCGGGATCACCATCATCTGCTTCGCCGTCATGCATCTCGCCCCCGGTTCCCCCACCGATCTCCAAACCCAGATGAATCCGCGGGCCGCGGCCGAGCTGAAGGAACGTCTCAGGGCCATGTATGACCTGGATAGACCTCTTCACCGGCAGTACCTGTCCTGGGTCAGCAAACTTGTCGTCCTCGACCTGGGAAGATCTTTTTCACCCGATCGCAGACCGGTTGCGGACAAGATACTGGAAAGACTCCCGATTACTATTTTCATCAACATTCTCTCAATGATCCTTATTCTCATTGTGGCCATCCCGATCGGTGTCCTTTCGGCCGTCAAGCAAAACTCTCTTTTTGATAAAATTACAGGCGTTTTTGTGTTTGTCGGTTTTTCCATTCCCACGTTCTGGCTGGCGCTTCTCTTGATGATACTATTCGGAGTAAATCTTGGCTGGCTCCCCATCTCAGGCATAATATCCTTAAACTATGAATATCTTCCTC
>JADFWA010000375.1 GCA_015222855.1 Pseudomonadota bacterium
GCCTCCTTGCTACTTTTGCAGGCTATCATGCACCTTATTGCTCTGTCCAGTTTTTGGGGATAGTTATAGTTAATTCCCTTTTTTTCAATCAAGTAATCAGCGATCTCTTCATTGTCCAACTTACAAGTCTCTCTAAGCCCTAAAGCGATCGTCTTTAAGTATGCTTCCGAAGGAGGCAATACGTTAGCCAAATCTACTTTATTAGTAATTGTATAAATGGGTATGCCACCTTCTTTCCCTATCTCGATTTCTTTATTATACCATCCAGACCCTTCCTGTTTTTTCACCTCTATGTATTGGCCTTTTGTTATTTTCCACATCCTGCAAAGGGTTTTGGTTTCCTCGTCTTTATGGGGACTAATAAAGGCAACTCCACCATGCCCCCAGTTTGTTGTTTTTTTATTGCTCCCAGGCAAAGCAAAATAAAGTGGATAATGAATTGCTATATGCGTATTGTCTTTGGGTAGAGTTCTATCTGTGCATCCATCATTGCGTTTCTTTCCCAAACGCGGTGTCCCTCCTTGTATATAACAAAGGAAACGTTGCTCACTTAAATTTGACCCATATCCGACATACCAGACATCAGTTCCCATATATAACTCTTCTTTCGTTGCATAACATATATTATTTAGTGGATTCTACATTTGCTTCGCGGTTTATAATCTGAAAGGAAAGAACATAAACCCCTTGAAAACACAGGAACAGTGAATAGTTAAGTATCATGTTCCCTGAATTTGCGGAAGAGTTTGTTAGTATTTCGGAGCATATCCCAATTCTCTTATCACTTGCCTAACCAACGAAGCTTTTCCATCTCTGTTCCCTCTAATTCTCAGATAGTCATTTAAGTTGCTGGCTGCCTTTCCATTTTGTCCTAACTTTGTGTATGCGACCCCGCGGTTGTAGTAGGCCTTACCGTCTCTCGGGTTCAGTTCAATCGCCCTGCTGTAATCTTTGATTGCCCGGTCGTGCTCGCCCTTTTCCGCCCACGCTTTCCCGCGGTTGTAGTAGGCACCAGTGAGCTGCGAGTTAAGTTCAATCGCCTTATTGAAATTTCTGATTGCTATGTCGTATTCGCCTTTTCTACCCCACGCGGTTCCGCGGTTGTAGTAGGCAACAGCAAAGTTTGGGTCCAGCTTAATAGCCTGATTTAAATACCTTATAACCCTGTCAGGGTCTGTCCATTTACTGTCTTTCACTAATGCCAGAGCTTTATCGTTCCATTCGGTAGCAGTAAGTTCCTGTGTGGCTTTCTTGAACTCTTTTTTTAAATTTTCTTTTTCTTGAGTATGAGTTGTCGACACGGACTTCTGCAGTTTACGGTTCTTTTTCTCCAGCTTTTTAATCCTGACCAGAAGTTCCTTCTCACGCCTCTTGCTTTCCTTGTACTTTTCAAGAAGACTCCTGTCCTGTAATAATTTCCTTATTCGATCTTCAAGAACGCTCGTATCCACATCCACTTTTGCTTTTATAATAATTCCAAAACCGTCTTTGGAGGCGTAGTTTTCCTGTGATACTATCCTGGCCTTAAGAACGCCTGCTGCCAGAGCGAGAATCTCATCCTTTTTCACAACGTTCTCTTTTACAATGGTAAAGCTCTCAAGGTAGGTTCCTGCCATTTCTAATACCTCACGCTTTGCCTTGACCATGGCAGCAACACGGGCATCATCCGGCGACTGGCTACCTCCAAAGGGCTGTTTAACCGTATGGGTAAAAGTTTTGATTTCAGCAACAGCAGAACCAGTGAAAATCAAAATTATAAAAACTAATGTTTGCCAGAAAATAAATCTCTTAATCATTATATGTCCTCGAAAATAAAAAACCCCACTTCTCTTTGAAAGAAACAGGGTTTCAATAATCAATCCATGGCAGCCCTCACAAAGGGTTAAGGATTATTTCTTTGGTTTATCTTTTTCGTACTTCTCACAGGATGCTCTCGGGTAGATCGTGAAAGTCTACGACTATGTATATAGACTATACCCTTGATAAAGGTCAAGGGAAGATATCTTAAATTGGGGAGCAAATTCTGAGCGAATAATGGCCAAAATCAACAAAGCATGTGGGGTATAGTGTGGGGTAAGATAGGACAAGCAAAGAAAAAGGGGTTGCGTTATTAGCGTAACCCCTTTTTTTTATTTGGTAGCGGGGGCTGGATTCGAACCAACGACCTTTGGGTTATGAGCCCAACGAGCTACCGGACTGCTCCACCCCGCGTCATTTATTTGTGTTGAGCGCTGGAACTTATAGTACTGCCTTCTAAATGTCAAGGGTTTTTCTGAGACCTTTGCAAAACATTTCCTTTTGTCCAATCCCGGTTAGAGGCGAAAGGTGAAAGGCGAAAGGGGAAAGGCGAAGGAAAATAGAAAAAGCCCTTGACCCTTAGCCCTTAGCCCTTAGCCTTTAGCCCCCTACATGTATTCCTGCGGTTAAAATCTTCATCTTTCTTGACCTTGAACAAAATTAAACATTTTGCAAAGGCCTCATTCTATAATTTCCCTGTTACATTGAAGATATCTATTTTCCTTTCTATGCCCTTTATATTAAAGGGCTCCATCTTTTCTGCCTTAACGGTGTCCCGGACTTCTTGATAGGTTTCATCGCATATCAGTATCTGATCTTCTCTTGCAAGATGCTCGAGTCTTGACGCCAGGTTGACCGGAGAGCCGAAGACCGTATATTCCTTCTTTCTGGATGAACCGAATATGCCCGCCATCACTTCCCCGGTACTGATCCCGATTCCGACGGAAATCTTCCTGCCGGCACTTGAAAGGTTTTTGTTGATTTCAGCCATTTCTTCCCTCATCCTGATTGCGCTCATCACCGCCCTCAGTGCATCGTCGCCGTATGATATCGGCGCTCCGAATATTCCCATAATGCTGTCGCCTATGTGTTTGTCCAGTGTCCCGTTATATTCAAAGATGATATTGTCCATGGGTGAAAAGTAATATGAATTGATCATATCAGAGAGTTCCCGGGGACTCATCTTTTCGGATATTTCCGAGAAACCGCGGATATCACTGAAGAGAATGCTGACTTTCTGCTTCCTCGGAATTATTTTCTTTCCTTCTTTCTGCAGTTCGGCAAGTATCTGTTCCGAGACAAACTGCTTCAGCCTCTTTTTGATATTATATTCCCTGACTTTCGCCCTCAATTCGATGTTTTCAAATGGTTTGGTCAGGAATCCGTCTATACCCGCGTTGACCGATTCAATGGCGCTCTCCATCGTCGCGTAGCCGGTGAGCATGATCCTGGTAATTTCGGGGTTAATTCCTCCTATTTCGATAAGTGTTTCCAGGCCGTCGATACCGGGCATCTTGAAATCCGATATCACCGTTTCTATATCCTGGCTGTTGTCACGAACGATATCGATAGCCTCATTGCCATTCTCAGCCAGGAGAATCCTGTAGCCATCATTCACGAGGACTTTTTTGAGTGATCGCCTGACCCCCTCTTCGTCATCTACTATCAATAGTTCTGTCATTTTTCTCTCCTCGAAACCTCCTCCTGCAGGGAAGCATTACTGTAAAGGTGGAACCCTCACCCTTTTTGCTTTTGACGTAAATATCTCCGCCGTGCCTTTTTATGATTTCATGAGATATGTAAAGACCCAAACCTGTGCCTTTACCTACTCCTTTGGTAGTAAAAAATGGTTTGAAGATGTCCTTGACTGTTTCAGGGGGAATTCCATCTCCTGTGTCACGGCATTCTATTATTACACTGTCCGTCTCTTTTTTATAACGTGTAATCAAGGATATTTTGCCCTTACCTTCAGGTAATACTTGAAAGGCGTTTTTTATAATATTGATGAAAACCTGCCCCAGATTTGCGAAGTTTCCTTCGATCTCCGGCAGGGTTTCGTCATAATCTTCTTCGATCTCTACGCTGAGGTGTTTATATTGATTATGCAAGACCCTCAGGGCATCCTCTATCACCACATTGATATTTACCGGTTCAACATACGTCTGTGTCTGGCGGGAAAGGTCGAGCAGGCTTTTCACTATGTCCCTTGTCCTCTTTAGCTCCTTCAGGCTGAATTCAAGATCGTCTATTATCTCATCCTCGTCATCACCCTTTTCTTCCCACTTGCTCATGGATTCGATACTTGTCTGGATCAGACTTGAAACGCTCGACAGTGGATTATTCAGTTCATGTGCCGTGCCTGCGACGAGCTGACCAATGGCCGCGAGGCTTTCCGACTGAATGAGCTGATTTTGCGTTCTTTCTTTTTCTTGCAGCGCCCGCCTAAGATCCGCCGTCCTTTCTTCAACCTTCCTTTCCAGGTCGGTATTCAGGTTCTCGAGCTTTTCATAGTTCCTTGCATTCTCTATGGCTATTGCGCTTTGATTTGCAATGGTGGTCAGAAGTTCCAGATCTTCATGGACAAAGAGTTCCCCCGATTTTTTCTCTCCCAACGCTATTATCCCCGTCAGTTTCTCCATGGAAATCATGGGAATAACAAGAGATGTTTTATTTGAATCGAGGGTAGCGATGATTGAATCCCTCTCTTTCCCGGAAATAGAACTTTCTTCGATGACGGACTTGCTTAGAGGTTTCCTGTTTTTCTCAAGAAATGCCGCCATCGGGTGATTTTTTTCGATCTCATCGAGCGGTCTGCTTCTATGGGAATAAGGCTGGAAAAGTTCTTTTTCGTCGTCATATATCAGAAGGCCAGAGTTTCTTACCCGCAGCGCCTCCGAGATGGAATGTAATAAAAGGCTTGTAATTTCGTCAGTTTTTAAGAGGGAGGTCATCTTCCCGCTTATTTCCTTGAGGGTTTTCCGGTAGTCATATTTGCCCCTGAAAAAGAGGTTATCAATGAAATCCTGGACCTTTTCCTTGATGGGGTTGAATAACAGTACTATCAGTAAAGCGAGGATAAGGGGGGGTGCAACCGAGTTGTCCAACCCCGTCTGCATGAAGAGGGTGTTAAACAGGTATATCAAGAATATGTAAAGTATTGTCAGGATGGCCGTTAGTGAAAAGTAGACCGTTCCCTTTCTTATTGCGGTACCCATATCCAGGAGGTCATATTTAAGCACACCAAAGGCAAGAACAATTGCGGGGATAAAGCTGAAATTACCCATTGGATATACATTGAAGCCGCTGACAGGGAGGTAATTCAATGAGATGAGAATGGTACTCAAGCCCATGCCGACAAGTATGTATTTTATCCTGTTTCTCTGCTGATTATCATCGGCCTTTTTCATGCCCATAAACAGGGTCAGGATACAGTATAAAACGGTGGCGATGGCGGCGAGTGAAAAAAGATGATAAACCGGCCCGGCTTTGGCGATCGTTCCGAAAGAATACTCATGAAATCCGCTTATAAAGAGATCTGTCTGTGTAAAGAGGAGAAATAACAAACTGAGTGAATAGGCGAGATATTCAAGCCATTTTCGCCGGGAAATTCCGAGGAAGAAATGAACGAACTGGATATATACGGGCAGAATAAATACCAGAAACAGATAGCTTAGCCTGTCAATTCTGAGTGCAAGAGTTTTGTTTGTTATGACAGGAACGAGGGCGACATCAATGTTGATTACTGCTGCCAAAAAACAGATACCCGCAAATAAAAGGTTTGTCGGATTTTTTCTGCCTTTGAGAAGAGAGATCAATGCAAGGCAGATAAAGACGATAAAGCCGAACAGAGGGGTGATGCTGTAAGTGTGCGACTCTCTCAGGCAGTCAAAAAACATATTCCCCCTTATATATGAGAGTTCCGAGTTCAGAGTTCAAAGTTCAGAGTTGACGGTTATCGGTTACCAGTTCACCGTGAACCGCTTTCATGCTTCGTTGTGGCCGCAGGCAATGGAGGTTTATATGACCCCTGTCTTCTGCCTACTGCTTACTGCCCCCTGCCTACTGAAATTACGGTCTGTAAAAGTCGAGGGTAAAGCTTCCGTCTTCGTATAAAAGATAAGAATAGTGACTGATCCAGTCACCAAGGGTTACGAAGGTCTTTTCTTTGCCATCGATAACATATTGTTTCATTGTCGGTGTGTGGCAATGCCCCAGGATTACGGCGTCAAACCCTTCTTTAAACTTTTCGACTGTGAATGCCTCCATCTTTTCGACGAGACCGTCCGGGGGCTTGGCTAAATGTTCATTGCTTACTTTTGAACCCATACGGGCGATCTTCCAGAGGAGACGGAGAGGAATTCTTTCCTGTATTTTGTAAAAAGCCCTGCTCCTCAATATCTTTCTCAACATGAGATATCTGGTATTGGTCGTATCTATAGTATCTCCGTGTGAGACAAGTGTCCTGATACCGTCTAAATTGGCAGTCCCCCATTCGGGAAAGACCTCCATGCCGTGAATGCCGGTAAAGAATTTTCCGAGAAAGAAATCATGGTTTCCTTCACATAGATGTATGGAAACCCCGCTGTCTTTCAAATCTATCAGTTTGTCGATTATTGCCTTGAAGTCGGGATATATTATCTCTTCCCTGCAAAACCAGAAGTCGAAAAAATCTCCCACGATAAAAAGGTGGTCAACGTCTCCCTTGATGAGATTGAAAAAGCTCAGGAGGTGATTATAATTGGTATCCTCTTTGCTCTGAAGGTGGGCATCGGCTAAAAA
>JADFWA010000376.1 GCA_015222855.1 Pseudomonadota bacterium
GTAGGGGCGGGGTTTACCCCCGCCCGAAAACCATGGATTCACGCTTCCATGGAAATGATAAATATGCAGAGAATGAAAGGATACTCTGAACGCAAAAAAACCCGTTTGTCACGCCCGGCGTACCGCCAACCTAACGTATTTTCTCTCACCATCACAACGAATAATCGGTATCCGTGGTTTCGCCTGCACCCTGAACTGGCCGATTCGGGGGTGCAGCTTCTGCGCCATATTGGTGCAAGCCGTGGGACAATGCTTTACGCCTGGTGCATTATGCCGGATCACATCCACCTCCTTCTGCGGGACAACGACATCGTGGATTTTGTACGTCTCTTTAAGGGAAAAATGACACCGACGGCCTTTGCCAGGGAACCTGGACGTCGGCTGTGGCAGCGCAGTTTTTACGATCACGCTTTGCGAAAAGAAGAATCCCTGTCTGAGATTGCTCTCTACATATGGGGAAACCCTGTCCGAGCAGGAATAATTGACGGGTTCTCAAATTATGCCTGGTCCGGGTCTGAAGTCTGGCCTAATTGGCGGGAATTTTAGGGCGGGGATAAACCCCGCCCCTACAATTGCAGAATCCCATGAGTCAAGTAGGGGCGGGGTTTATCCCCGCCCATTTCCCGATGGCATACCCGCCTGCCTCTCGCTGCAAGGCATGGCGGGCAGGAGCAATGGCAAGGCTAAAGCCTTGCACTACATCTCTTTGTGATCTTCACAGAGATCACTGTTGACCTGCCGGCATTGGTGTGATAAATTTTATTCATTCTTCATTGAGTAGCGGGGAAAGGAACTATCGAATGAGAATAATATATGATCCCGAAACAGACACGATGAGCATCATTCTTCGGGAAGCTCCTGTGAAGGAAAGTGACGAGCTACGGGAGGGACTCATAGTCGATTATGGAGAGGATGGCAAAGTCGTTTCCATAGAGTTGCTGGATGCCACAGAGAACATAGCCGAGCCTGAGGGTATACATTATGAACTGAAAGGCAGGAAAGCTGCTGTCTTATAAAAACAAAGGAGCATAATATGCCTATATACGAATATGAATGTGTAAAATGTGGTCATGTCTTTGAAAAACTTCAGAAGGTCGGCGAGGGGAGTGAAGATTTGGAATGCCCGGAGTGCAAGACAAAAAATCCAAAGAAACTCGTTACCCGCTTCAGGACCAACCTCTGGTCAACTTTTCTTGACGATATGGACAGGAAGGTAAGTCCGCATAAGTTTAAATAAAGGCTAAAGGCCAAGGGTACAGGGCTAAAGGTATTCGGTGGATTCGTCGCTATTCCTTCGTAATTCACCCTTCACCTTTTACCTTGCACCCTATACCTTTCTACTAAGGAGTAAACTGAAATAAACAAAATTCACGGCAATACGGCCGGTCTCAAGGCCGGACAGATCAAAAGAATAAGACAGCTTTACAGGAGGAAAATCCCACCGGACAGCATCCTCACCCATGATCTCGCGAGGAACCTCACCGAACTCTCCCGGGAGATAAACAGGCAGATAGGAATTCTCGTCAGCCGGAGCGGTGAGGTAAACTATGTCGTCATCGGAGATCACAGGGAGATAGTGATCCCCGACCTCGGCGCGTTCAGGGCTTCCTCCACACGCCTCAAGGGCCTTCGGCTCATTCATACACACTTAAATGGAGAAAAGCTCACGCGGGACGATCTCACCGATCTGGCGCTCCTCAGGCTCGATCTGGTCTGTGCCGTGGAGGCCGACCCCAGCGGCATTCCAGGGGTGGTACACACAGCCCACCTGATTCCCGAAAACCCGGAGGGGAAATACTGGCTCTTTCTGAGACCGGTTCGCCCGGCCGAAATGGACCTGAATTTCACCGATTTCATCCAGGCTCTCGAGGGAGAGTTCGCCAGGAAACAGAAGGCCAAAACGGTCGATGCCGCCGAACGGGCCTTCCTTATAAGGGTGGAAACCGATCCACGCTGCGACAGTCAAAGTTCCATGGATGAATTGAAGGAGCTCGCCGGATCATGCGGGGTTGAGGTTCTTGATTCCACCATCCAGTACCGGGATCGCATCGACCCGAAATTTCTCCTGGGAAAAGGGAAACTCTCGGAACTCATTATCAAGACGCTTCAGATGGGGGCAAATCTCCTTATCTTCGACCATGAACTCACCCCCGCCCAGATACGCGCTATCGCCGATTTTACCGAATTGAAGATTATCGACCGCACCCAGTTGATACTTGACATCTTCGCCGGAAGGGCGCACAGCAGGGAGGGAAAGATACAGGTGGAACTCGCCCAGTTGAAGTACCTCCTCCCCAGACTCACCACAAAAAACACCGCCATGTCCCGTCTCACAGGCGGCATCGGCGGCAGGGGGCCTGGAGAGACGAAGCTTGAGATCAATCGCAGGCGTGTCAGGGATCAGATTCGTCGTCTGGAACAGGGTCTGAAGAATGTCCAGAAGGGAAGGAGGGAGCGCAGGGTAAAAAGGAGGAAGAAGGGGCTCCCGATCATCTCTATCATCGGCTACACCAATGCGGGCAAGTCCACGCTTTTAAACACCATGACAAAAAGCAGGGTCTTCACGGAAGACCGCCTTTTTGCCACCCTCGACCCGAAAAGTTCAAGGCTCCGCTTCCCGAGGGACGCGGAGGCAATCATAACGGACACCGTCGGTTTTATCAGGGATCTTCCTAGGGAACTCTTTGCAGCATTCAGGGCAACCCTTGAAGAACTGAATGAAGCGGATGTCCTGCTTCATGTAATAGACGTAAGCAACCCCAACTTTGAGGGACAGATAACGGCGGTCGAAAAGATCCTGGAAGAGTTGAATGTAGCGAAGAAGCCGACCATCAGGATCTTCAACAAAGAGGACCGCTTCCCGGATAAAACGCTTCTCGAAAACCTCTGCCGCCGGTTTCAGGCAACGGCCATATCGGCGCTCAATTCGGAAACCCTCTCTCCTCTTATAGAAAAGATGGAGGGAATGATAATAAAAAATGTTGCATGGTGAATACTTCACCCCTCACCTTAATCCTCTCCCCTCAAGGGGAGAGGGCCGGGGTGAGGGGGTTATCCTTTCCCCTCGATGGGAGAGGGGAATATATAGAATCCCGTCACATGACCCCCTTATACCATCCACCATCAATCTGAATGGCGGCGCCTGTAATATATCCGGCCAGCTCCGATGCCAAAAAGGTCACCAGGGCGGCAAACTCCTCCGATGTCCCAAGCCTTCCCATCGGTATCTCCGACTCCCACCCTTTTATAATCTTCTCCGGCGTTGTATTTTTCTTTTCGGCAACGACCTTTGACAGGCTTTTCACCCTTTCTGTCATGGTATATCCGGGACATACGTTGTTGACCGTTACGTTATAGGGCGCCAGTTCATTTGACAGGGATTTGGCAAGACCTATAACCCCGGAACGGACGGTATTGGAAAGGATCAGGCCATCAATCGGCTGTTTTACCGCAATGGACGTCATATTGATTATGCGCCCCCACCTCTTCTCCTTCATTGTCGGAACAACCTCGCGGGTCATGGCAATCGTGCTCAGCAGATTGAGCCTGAAACCGTATTCCCAGAGTTTATCATCTATCTCAAGAAAGGTTACCGAAGGGGGGCCGCCGGCATTGTTGACCAGTATATCCACGGTACCGTAATGCTCAATGGACTTCCGAACGAATCCACTCGCCTGTTCGGTATCCGTAAGGTCGGCGGGAATGGCCAGCACCTCGCCACCCGTCTCTTTTTTGATCTCCTCCGCCGCCTCCGGAAGGTGGGGATCATCAAGGGCGCAAATGGCAATCTTTGCCCCCTCTCTCGACAGCTCAGTGGCCACGGCCCTCCCAAGCCCCATACTGCCTCCGGCAACAAGCGCGACTTTATCCTTCAATCCTAAATCCATTTTACCCTCCTGAAAATTTTTTCAGATTTCAGCCTTTAGCATTCATAACAAATCCTGACAGCACAGTCAATCCTGTCTGCAAAACATCAAAAATAGACATTGAAAATAAAGTCTGTCCTCCCCATCCCGTAGGACAGCCGTCTCGGCTGTCTAAACGATTCACCATTATGGACAGGCGGGACGCCTGTCCTACTGTGTTGGAAGGGTCAATCTCTATTTTACCTCCAAAACATCAAAAAACTATTGACATTTTTGTCCCCTTGCTTTAGTTAATGTGAAAATTTGCTTTTAAAGGTTTCCTGAAAATGATTCGTGGTTCAAGAAGAGAGTTCAAGAATTTAATCAACCTGTTATTGCGCCTGCCCGGCCTCACTCTTCTTCTGCAGGGATTGTACCCTGCGCCCATCGTTTTTAGGAAAGACAAAGGATAAAACAAAAAGACAGGGAAATTCCTAAAGGCCATGGGTGTGAAAATCCATGGCCTTTTTATTTGAAAAATCCCCCTTAGTCCCCCTTTTAAAAAGGGGGAGACAACGGTGAGGGGGGAGATTATAAGGAGAGAGAATGCACGAAATAATATGGCATGGAAGAGGTGGCCAGGGGGTGGTGGTCGCGGCGCAGATACTGGCCGAAGCGGCCTATATCCAGGGTTTTAAGGGAGTAACATCTGCACCTACCTTCGGCCCGGAGAGAAGAGGCGCCCCTTTAATGGCATCAACCAGGATATCCGATGAACCGATAAGGACATTCTCACAGATTGAGTCTGCCGATATCGCCGTCGTCCTGGATGAAAGCCTCATGGGAATCGTCGATATTGGGGGCAATGTAAAGGATGGAGGTCTGATCATCATAAATACAGCTCTCAGTCCCGAGCAAATCAAAATAGAAGGGCGCTTCGAGATTGCCACCGTTGATGCCACAGGTATTGCCCTCAAGCATAATCTGACCAGAGGGGGCGCTCTCATTATAAACACCCCCCTTCTTGGCGCGTTTGCCAAGGCATCGGGGCTTGTCTCAATGGAAAATATCGAAAAGGGGCTTGTGAGCAAACTGTCCGCCGATGCCGCCTCTTTAAATTTTTCCGCGGCAAAGGCCACGTTCGATGAGACGGTGATTAAGAAGATAGGTTAGTTGGTTTCGTTGGTTCTATTGGTTTAGTTGATTTAGTTAGTTTGATTGGTTCTGTTGGTTGAGGAAGGAATGGCAACGATAAAAAGGTTTGAAGAACTGGAATGTTGGCAGGAATCAAGAAAACTGGTCAATCTGATTTATGCTTTCA
>JADFWA010000377.1 GCA_015222855.1 Pseudomonadota bacterium
TGATTTATCTGGTCGAGGAAGGGAGCTTCAGCCGTGCTGCGAAACGGGTGTTTCTAACCCAGCCATCTCTTACCAAGCACATTAAAAATCTGGAAGAATCGGTCAACGCCAGGATTGTTGACAGGAGAAACAGAGGGATATTTTTAACACCTGAGGGCAAAATACTGTATGATTATGCTAAAAGGATCCTCAAGTTAAGGGATGAGGCAAAGGAAAAGATTTCAAGGATGAAGGAAAATGAATCGGGAAGTATCTTTATCAGTGCCAGCACCATACCGGCAACATATATTCTTCCCAGCCTTTTGAATGGGTTCAGGAGTCTTTACCCTGACATTAGAACTTATATTCAAACCAGTGACAGTGAAGAAACATTGGGGATGATCCTGGATAACCAGTCGGAAATCGGTTTTATCGGCAAACGGACATTCAATAGAAAGTTGAATGTCGAGTCCCTGTGGATGGACAGGCTTGTTCTGGCCGTACCGGCAGACCATCCCTGGCGAAAAAAGGATCATGTGACGCTTGATGAGATTTCAAAAGAACCCTTTATAATCAGGGAAAGGGGCTCTGCAACACGCGAGATCCTGGAAGAATACTTACACAAAAATACAGACAGGAGTCTTTCTAAATTCAATATTGTCTGTGAGATGGGAAGTTCTGAAGCGGTCAAAGAGGCGATCATGGCCGGTCTTGGTGTGTCGATTATTTCCGTCCACGCGATAAAAAGGGAATTAAAGCAGGGGATTCTTGTCGAAGTGCCGGTCCAGGACTGTGCCATTCAGAGACATTTTTATTTGATTTATAAGAAGCAATTCAGTTTAATGCATTACCATAAACTGTTTCTGGATTTTGTGAAAGAATACGTCGTTCACCGCTGAGGCCGCAGAGAACGCAGAGATTTTCTATAAAAAAACAAAAAGGGTTTTGTGATCTCTGTGGTGAAATAATTCAAGACTTCAAACTCGAAACTTTCATATAAGGTGGTATTTGAATTATGGTAACCAAGATTCGTTATTACAGCACAAACAGAAACCTCGCAGGCGTTCCAGGAATTGTCCCGTTTAAAGGGTATGTTTCCTTCAAGGATGCAATCCTCAAGGGGCAGGCCCCTGATGAGGGGCTTTTTATGCCTGATATCATTCCTGAAATTTCTCTTGAGGATGTTGTGGCGTTAAAGGGGGCGCCGTATCCTGCCATGGCTATGCTGGTGGCCGGGGCCTTCCTGCGTGATGAGATTTCTTCAGATGAACTGAAAAAGATAGTTGAGGATTCTTATAATTTCACCGTTCCACTGGAAAGGGTTGTTGATCGGAAGTACATAATGAGGCTCGATCAGGGGCCGACGGCCTCTTTTAAGGACTTTGCGGCCAGGATGATGGCAAGACTTATGAGCCATTTCCGGGACAGGGACAAGAGGTTGAATGTCCTTGTGGCAACGTCGGGAGATACGGGGAGCGCGGTTGGCGAGGCATTCAAGGGTGTTGAAGGGATAGACGTCTATATACTTTATCCTAAAGGGGAGGTGAGCGGAAGGCAGAAGAGGCAACTGGATACGATTGGCGACAATGTGCAGGCGATCTCCGTTGAGGGAAAATTTGACGATTGCCAGAACCTGGTCAAAGAGGCATTTTCAGATCTATCGTTCGACTATCTCAATCTGACCTCGGCAAACTCGATAAACTTCGGCAGAATACTTCCACAGATTGTTTATTATATCTATGCTTATGCACAGCTTGCCGAGAAGGGGGAGGGGATCGTTTTCTCCGTTCCTTCGGGTAACTTCGGTAACGCGCTTGGGTGCGAATATGCAAGGAGAATGGGGATACCCGTAAAGAGACTTATCATGCCGACCAATGAGAATGATGAATTCCCGGAATATCTGAAAACGGGCGACTATGAAAAGGTGTCGCCGTCGAGGGCATGCCTGTCCAATGCGATGAATGTTGGACATCCGAGCAACCTGGCCAGGTTCTTTGCTTTATATGGTGGTACCGTCGACAGGCTCGGTACCGTTCATGCTTATCCGGATATCGATATGATGAGGGAAAATATCTTTTCGGTGAGTGTGTCCGATGCTGTTACAAAGCAAACTATAGAAAGAGCTTACGATAAATATGGTGTTATCTTGGAGCCTCACGGTGCGGTTGGCTGGAGGGGGCTTGAGGTCTATCTTGAAGAGTGCGGTGATTTTCCGCTGTGTGTATCTCTGGAGACGGCACATCCGGCCAAGTTTCCGGACGAGATCAAAGAACTTCTTGATATAACCCCCGAGCTGCCTCAGAGCATGAAAGACATTGACAAAAGGGCGGGGGAACCATTGGAGCTGCCCGGTGATTACGGGGCATTTAAGGAATATCTTCAGGATAGTCTGGAGGCGAAAAGCTCCTGACA
>JADFWA010000378.1 GCA_015222855.1 Pseudomonadota bacterium
CGTAAAAAGTCAGAAAACTCCCTCTCCCTCACGCGGCGCAAGCGCCTGCGCTGCACGCGATGGGAGAGGGCTGGGGTGAGGGTGAAAACAATGACATTTTAAGCAGTTATGTCCCCCTCCCCTTTATCCCCTCCCACCGGGGGAGGGGAAATCCGACTTTTTACGAATGCATCAAGTTTATTTGTAGGAGCGGCTTCCAGCCGCGATAACGATAGCTGAGTGGTTAAGACCAGGGAGATAAAATATGGTGCTAAAATACAAGCATACACTTCTTTTTGTGGATGATGAGGAATCCATTACAAAATCGCTTCAGCGGACCTTTCGCAAGGAGGGATATGAAATACACACCGCATTGGGCGGGCAGGAGGGGCTAGATCTGATCAAGGAAGCGGGGAAGCCTTTTTCCCTGATTATCTCGGATCAGCGGATGCCCGGGATGACCGGCGCACAGTTCTTGGAGAAGGCGAGGAAAATTCTTCCCCATGCCATGCGAATCCTCTTGACCGGTTATTCCGATATGGATGCCATAATTGACGCCGTCAACAAGGGTGAGATACACAAGTACATGACCAAACCCTGGAATGATGAAGACATAGTGCTTCAGGTTCGTCATGTTCTTGAGCAGTATGAACTGATAGTGGAAAACCGCCGGTTGCTTGCCCTGACAAAGAAACAGAACAGGGAACTTGCTGAACTCAATAAACATCTGGAAGAAAAGGTGGCAGAACGAACCAGAGAAATTACTGAAAAAAATGAAAAATTGTCCCTGTTAAACGAGGAACTGGAATCAAACCTTTATAATACCGTGAAGGTCTTTAGCTCGCTGATAGAGACGGAGGTGCAAAGTTCCTCATTAGTAGGGCACGCAAGGCGTGTAGGCATGCTTTCGCGTGAAATTGCACAGCGGTTTGATCTGTCTGAG
This sequence comes from Pseudomonadota bacterium, assembly GCA_015222855.1. Classification (GTDB taxonomy): domain Bacteria; phylum Desulfobacterota; class Syntrophia; order Syntrophales; family JADFWA01; genus JADFWA01. Next base: position 923 of record JADFWA010000378.1, read on the forward strand.
AGAGAAGTTAACCACATAGAAATCGCCGCTCTCCTTCATGATATCGGTAAGGTTGGGTTATCACAAGAGATTCTGGAAAGTAATTATAAGGACTTGAGCCCTCAAGACAAGAAATTGATCCTCAAACACCCTGAGCAGGGACAGGCAACCGTTCAGTTTATTAAAAACCTGGATTATGTGGGAATTATAATCAGGTCTCATCATGAACGGTACGATGGCAGAGGGTATCCAGATCACCTTACTGGCGAAGAAATACCCTTGGGGGCGAGAATCATTGCTGTCGCGGATGCCTATGACAGGATAGTTGATCTTGGAATTGATATTGACGATTCAATAAAAGAGATTAAAATAAAACGGGAGGGTTTAAAAAAAGATGAAATTCATAAACAAGCTGCAATCACTCATCTGAATCAGAAAAGTCTCAAACGGTATGATCCCGACGTTGTTAAGATTTTCCTGGAGCTATTGAAAGGGAAAGGTATAGCGTATGAGGAAAAGAGTTTGTCTCTTGAAGAACTGGAGGAAGGAATGGTACTGGCATGGCCTCTCTATTCTTCCAGAGGCCGGTTTGTACTTCCCAATAATACTATCTTGACGGAGGATCATATCAGTAAGTTGAAAGAACTTCATAAGAACGATCCTATCGATGAGAAGATTTATGTGGTGATGAAAAGGTGAAGGGAATTATATCAAATATCAAAATGAAAAATGAAAAATGAAAAAGTAAAACGACTTGCCATTCTGAACTCGTTTCAGAATCTCGTTTTGCCCTTCACCTTTAACCTTTAACCTTTCGACCGAGGTGCCCCATGGACGCGCAGACTTTTTTGAAAAAGATCGATCATATCAAGGACATCCCGACACTGCCGGCTGTGGCGGTCAAGGTAAACAGTATGCTCCGGGACTACGATACCTCTATTAACAAGTTGAGTGAAACCATAGAAAAGGACCAGGCTATCGTTTCCAAAATATTGAGACTGGTCAACTCAGCCTTTTACGGGTTCCAATCCAGGGTAAGCAGCATTCCACATGCCATGGTTTTACTGGGGTTCAGTACCGTCCGCAATGCCGTCATTTCGGTCTCGGTTATAGGTGCCTTTTCGAAGAAAGGGAAATTCGAAGGGTTTGATATCAGAGATTTCTGGGTGCATTCGGTTGCCGTGGCTGTAACCAGCCGGCATCTTTCTGAAAAAAGCCGTCTTGTCATGCCGGATGAGGCCTTTGTTGCCGGTCTTTTGCATGATGTGGGGAAGGTGATTCTTGCCCAGTATTTCAGTGACCTTTTCAGTCAGGTGTGGACATCGGTTAGTAAAGAGGGTATCCCCTTTTA
>JADFWA010000379.1 GCA_015222855.1 Pseudomonadota bacterium
GGGCAGTGTTTATATTGAACGTACTGCTGTGAACTCTATCAAGAACATCAGGCGAACCAAAAGGGCCATTACCAAAGCCTTCAAGATTCAGATGGCGGGTTTGGGATTTTCGCTGGTCGAGGTTCTTTCTCCCTGCCCCACCAACTGGAAGATGTCGCCCGTGGATGCCTGCAAGTGGGTGGAAGAAACCGTCACCAAGACTTTTCCCCTCAAGGTTATCAAGGACGAAGCCGGGAAAATTGACTAAAAAGGATTGATTTTGTTATGAAAAAAACAATCTTTGCAGGATTTGGGGGTCAGGGCGTCCTTATGATGGGTTATGCCTTTGCAGTGGCAGCCATGAGGGACGGAAAGGAAGTGACTTATCTCCCCTCCTATGGCGCAGAAATGCGCGGAGGGACCGCCAACTGTACAGTTTCCGTGTCGGACGAGGAGATTTTCTCGCCCGTGGCTTCTTCTCCCGATTATGCCGTGATCATGAACAATCCCTCCATGATTAAATATGAGAGCACGATCAGGGAAGGGGGAATTATTATTCTCAATTCTAACCTTGTGGACAAAGAACCATCCAGGGATGATGTGGTTGTTGTCAATGTACCGGCAATTGATATCGCCAAAAAGCTGGGAAGCGAGCGCGCCATCAATATGATAATGCTAGGGGCCTTCGTGGCAAAGACAAAAATTACCTCCCTGGACTCTATACTGAATGGACTGACCGAAATCGTGAAGGGAAAGAAGGCCAGTCTCATGAAGATGAACCGGAAAGGCCTGGACAGGGGCGCTGAATACGTCTTAAAAGGAGCCTGATGATGAAAACCGTGAAACAGATTGACCTCACATTAATAAACAAACCGGGACAGCTATATCTCGTCAGTGATATGTTGGGTGAGAACAAAATCAATATTATAGCCTGCTATTTTACCTCTCAAGAAAAAGAGGTTAATTTCCATTTTATCGCCAGCGACCCTGACAAAGCCATCAACGTTCTGAAAACAGCGGGGTACAAGATAGGGACAAAAGAGGTAATCGCCTGTGAAATCCCCAGCCATCCAGGTGGACTGACCGCCGTATTACGGTTGCTGAAAGATGTCGATATCAATATAGATTACATATACTCCTGCTTCGGAACGGGTAATACCACCGTAGTGATCATAGGGGTGGATCCAGTCGATAAGGCCTTGAAGGTCATGGAAGACAACTGGATACGCGTTCTGGGCAGCGACCTTTATCATATCTGATTACGGGGCCGTGACCGGCCGCAGTGCCATCCAAACGTGGCCTCGTTCTGAAACATACTTCCCTTTTTGAGTTCTCTAAAGGCAACCCCGTAATAGCTCACCAAGAAATTAATATCTTGCACAAAAGATCATTTAACGGTAATTATCTCACCGCCGGATTTGAGTACGAAACGATATGGGCATTTGGAGCCAATTGCGATATTGGTGATCTGGATGTGATTGCCAGATTAGACCGCCTCTGCGATGACATAGGTATTGATACCATAGAGACAGGTGTAACCATTGCCGTCGCCATGGAAGGTGGACTCCTGCCTTTTGGCGATTGGGATGGTGCACTAAAACTTCTTGATGAAGATGTCAGAAATGGCACGCCCATCGGTAAGATTATCGGCAGCGGGAGCGTTACAGCCGGCAAGATACTCGGAGTAACGAGGGTCCCGGCCGTTAAAGGTCAAGGTATGCCCGCCTATGACCCAAGGGCCATCCAGGGAATCGGGGTCACATACGCCACATCCACCATGGGTGCGGATCATACAGCCGGTTACGCAATCGCCACCAACGTTATGAAGGTGGGCGGTTATGTGGACCCACTGAAACCGGAGGGACAGGTGGAACTGTCAAGAAATCTCCAGATCGCCACGGCAGCGCTTGATTCTACAGGAATCTGCCTCTTCACCGCCTTTCCCGTCCTCGATCAGCCTGAGACCTTTGAGGCGTCTACAGAATGCTCAACGCCTGCTATGGATTGAACCTGACGGCGGACGAAGTGTCTGAACTGGGTAAAAATGTCCTCAAGATCGAAAGGGATTTTAACACAAGGGCCGGCTTTACAAACAAAGATGACAGGCTGCCGGAGTTCATGTATAGCGAATCCCTTGCGCCTCACAATCAGGTGTTGAACAAAAACCAATTTTCTTGAAAGTGAAGATTTCTTGACCGGGGGGGCGTCCCGCAAGGAGGTGCAATAAAAACAGGCATATCCCTTACCGGGAAGCTTCCGCACCAATCCTTTCAAATATCGAATCTCCCCGCCGCAAGCTGCAATGCTTTTTCACCTTGTTTGAAACGCTGTATTTTAGTATACCAGAGAATCTTTTGAGTAGAAGAAGGTGGCAACGCGGATGTACTGGTGGGGGAAACAGCTTTCAATAGGAGTAATCTCATTATTTTTCCTTATATTCGGGATTGATCTCCTCATTTCAATTTACCGTTTGAACAGCCCGCATGAATTTATTATGGGGTTTTTCGCGGCAAGCCTTATTATCCTGATCAGTGCCGTCGGCCTGCTCTACCCTGCTGTCAGGATATTTACCCGATTAAGAACAAAAAATGTGGATGAAGATGACAGCAATCAATAACAAACTGGTTTTCTTTATAGTTCTGGCCTTAATACTCTTCGGTTTAACGGCCAGGGCAAACAGCTATGATCTTGAAAAAAGGGTCAGGGAATTCACCCTTGAAAACGGCCTGAAGGTACTGATGCTTGAGAGGCATCTTGCACCCACGGTCTCACTTTACATAAGGCACAGGGCAGGCGCCGTCGATGAGATAAGCGGCAGGACAGGCACCGCCCACCTCCTGGAACACATGATGTTCAAGGGTACGAAAACCATCGGGACAAGGAACTTCAAAGAAGAGAAAAAGATTCTTGATGAAATAAGAAGGGTAGGAAACGCCCTTGACATGGAAAGAGTGAAGGGGGACACAGCCGATAAAGAAAAGCTGAAAAGACTGAGTCAACAATTAAAGACCCTTCAAAAAATGGGGAAGAAATGGGTTGTGGGAAACGAAATCGGCAGACTCTACACGGAAAACGGGGGCATTAACCTGAATGCCTCCACCGGCCGGGATCTGACGACCTATCACGTAAGCCTCCCCTCCAACAAGATTGAACTCTGGGCAAGGATAGAATCGGACAGAATGATAAACCCGGTCTTCCGTGAATTTTACTCCGAGCGGGAAGTGGTTATGGAAGAGAGGAAGCAGACCACCGAATCCGTCCCGGCCAGAAAGCTCATGGAGCAGTTCCTTGCATCAGCCTTTACGGCACACCCTTACAGGAGACCCGTTTTGGGCTGGGCCTCAGACATGCGTTTTTTGAACATCGATTACACAGGGGAGTTTTTCAATGCCTATTATGCCCCCAATAACACCGTGATCGCCGTGGTCGGGGACATTTCACCGGACGCTGCCATTGATATCATAAAAAAATACTTCGGCAAAATACCAGGCCATAAGCTTCCCGCTTCACACATAACAGAAGAACCCAAGCAAAAAGGGGAAAAGAGGACAGAGCTGCTATATGATGCAAACCCCCGTATCATAATAGGTTATCACAAGCCCACCCTTCCCTCCTTCGATGATTACGTCTTCGACGTCATTGATTCAATCCTTTCAGGAGGAAGGACATCGAGACTCTTTAGAACACTGGTCGAGGAGAAGGGTATTGCCGAAAGCGTAAACACGGCAAACGGCATTCCGGGTGCGAGGTTTCCGAATCTCTTCGCCATATTTGCAACGCCCAGATATCCTCATACGAACAAGGAAGTGGAGGATGCCATTTACGAAGAACTCGAAAAGCTGAAAAGGGAGCTGGTAAGCGAAAGGGAAATCGAAAAGACAAAAAACCAACTAAGGGCGGATATTATAAGGGATCTCAATTCCAATTCAGGGCTTGCCAGCCGGCTGTCATACTTTGAAGCCGTTGCAGGAGACTTTCGATACATAACCCGTCACATAAAGGTCATAGAAAAGATTACCCCTGAAGACATCATGAGAACGGCAAAAAAATACTTCAACCAGGATAATCGCACGGTTGCTGTATTAAAAAGGAAGAGTCAATGAAACGAATCCGCTTTCTAATCACACTAATATTTCTTATCCTCTTTGCCTCCGTAGCCTGTGCGGCAGAACCCTCCCCACTCATAAATCCGGACGACATAAGATACCAGCCGTTGACCTTTACACCACCAAAGGCCGAAAGGGTGGTGCTTGAAAACGGCATGATCCTCTATATCCTTGAAGATCACGAGATTCCCATCGTCAATATATCCGCTATTATAAGAACCGGCTCTATTTACAATCCAGAAGAAAAAGAGGGGCTTGCCGAGATCACGGGAGATGTGATGAGGACCGGCGGGACAAAGAACATGACCGGTGATGAGATTGATGATGCGCTTGAGTACTTTGCCGGCGCGATTGATGTATCAATCGGCATGGAGTCAGGATCAGCCACGCTCTCCGTGCTCAAAGAAAACCTGGATGAAGGACTTGACATCTTTTCCGCAATTATAATGAATCCGGTCTTTGACGAAAACAAGCTGAAGACGGCGAAAAATCTGAAGATCGAAGCCCTGAGAAGAGTGCTGGACGAACCTCAAAAGGTGGCCTTCAGGGAATTCAGAAGATTAATATACGCTGGAAATCCCAGGGGAAAATTGCCTTCCATAGATTCAGTCGGGAAAATAGCAAGAGACGACCTCGTCAGAGTCCATGGGAAATTCTTTTATCCCGGAAATCTAATGATGGCCGTAGTCGGCGACATAACCAGAGATGAGGCGGTGTCAAAGATAAAACGATATTGGGGGGCATGGAACCGAAAGGGGGAGACGGCAAAGATACCTTACCCAAAAGCAAAGCAAAAGGGAGCAACCAATTACATATTCAAAGACGTTCCTCAATCGACCATTATAATAGGGCACTTGACACCAGAAAAGAAGAATCCTGATTTTTATCCATTTACGGTTCTTGATTTTATCCTGGGCAGCGGGGGATTTCGGTCACGCATTATCCATGAAGTAAGGAACAACCTGGGTCTCGCATACAGTACCGGAAGTTTTTACAGTGGAAGGAGCGGATACGGTATCTTCGGCGCCTACGCCATCACAAAAACCTCCTCCACGGCAAAGGTACTATCATTGATTATGTCGATCATCAATGATGTCAGAAACAAGGGGGTAACCGAAAGCGAACTTTCATGGGCCAAAAAGTCCATCAACAACAGGTTTATCTTTGCCTTTGACTCCACGGATCAAATAGCGGTTCAGCAGATGATGATCGAATACAATAAACTGCCTGAGAATTTTCTTACAACATATCGAACCAAAATAGGAAATGTAACTGCGGAAGATTTGAAAAGGGTTGCAGAAAAGTACCTTCCTCCCAACCGGGCGACTATACTTGTCGTAGGGAAGGAAAATTTACAATTGAAGATTTTCGATTGAAAATTAAAAAATTGTCTCAATAATCAATGTCAATTGTCAATAATCAATATTTAATAGTCAATTGCCTTCACGAAAGCAGAGAAGCTAATGTCTCGGCCTCCTCTTCCATTCGTCTGATCAGTTCCTCCTGAAATCTCTTCAAGGCGGCCTCATCCCATTTTAGCCCATGCGACCGGGACAGATCGATGATCTCGGGACAAAAAAGTTCCTCGCTCAAAACAGACTCAGCCTCCTTATCATCCGGCGATTCATTAAGGTACGTGAGCAAATCGGCCGCATGCACCACCAGGGGAAATAGAGATTCTTTTTTAGCTTCACCGGGACAATGGTGAAAACCCACGGCGGTTAAGAGATTTTCCGGAAACATCCACCTCTTGAGAAGCATCATCCCCACTTCCTCATGTGTTATGCCGAGGATGTCTTTCTCCGCCTCAAACATCCTGTGTTTTAAATGTCCTGCTGTCTCAATTATTTCGGAGAATTCCATGGGCAGAGCCATGTATATGATCAGCTTTCCTATATCATGGATGAGACCCGCCATAAAAAAGTCATTGGTATCGCCCTTTAAATCGGCTGCGATAATTTTTGCCGCAAGTCCGCATGAAAGAGAGTGTTCCCAAAACTTCCCGATATCGAACCGGCTGTCCTTCCTCAAATTCTTGAAGCTGTTGAACAGGGCTTTCGTCAGAACCAAATTTCGAATCTCCGTGTATCCAAGGACCGTCAAGGCGTGCTGGATGGAGCTCACCTCTTTCACCAAGCCGAAAAACGGGGAATTGGCCATTTTTAGTATCGCGGCGGCGAGGGATTGATCATGGCTGATCACCTTCATAAGATCCCTTGACGAACTTTCCGGGTCGGAGGTAATCTCCATAACCCGGACAGCCACAGTGGGTAAAGTAGGAAAGGCGTCAATCCTGTCGGTCAGGGCGGATAGATTTGGGGTTTTGGTTTGAGTCATCTTAGTCCCTCCGGGATTGACTATTGAAGATTGAAGATTGTTGGGGAAAATCTTCAATCGTCAATAGTCAAATTTTTTGCTCGTCAATTTCCCAATCTTTTCTTTTGCCATTGGAAGAACTCCGTCAAGAACGGGCAGCAATTCATTTTCCTCAATGATATCCAAAAACATACCGACCAGCATGGGATCAAACTGGGTTCCGGCATTGTCCACAAGCTCCCATATCGCTTTTTCCAGGGTAAGCATCTCACGATAGGACCTCTCCGACGTCATGGCAACCAGGGCATCCGCTATGGCAAATATTCGGGCGCCAAGTGGAATTTCTCCCCCTTTCAGACTTTCCGGATAGCCTGACCCATCGTAATTTTCATGGTGATACATAAGAACCGACCGCTCATTGGCAAAAAAATCAAATAGTTCAGTCAGTTCGACCAGCATATAGGGATGGCTTTCAATCTGAGCTTTCTCTTTGTCACTCAGAACCCCTTTCTTGGTCAACAACTCCTCTCCCAATAAAATCTTGAAGCAGTCGTGAAGGACAGCCGCCCGTTTGAACGTATCAATAATAGTAGGGGGAAGACGGAGCTTATCACATATTAGATCTATATATTGCGCGACTCGCCGATCGTGATTCTGGAACCTGTAACCTCCCATATTCCGAACCAGAAGTTCCAGTGATGCTACAGATGCCGTCTTCGTTTTCTCCAGAACGGCCGTAAGGCGTTCTTTGAAGTGTCTGATGTTTTCATCACCATTGGCTTCTTCCTCTGTAGACAGGCCCTGGGACTCCCCCTGATAAACCTCCACGCGGTTCCTTCCCCTGGCCTTGGCCAGATAAAGGGCCTTGTCCGCATAGGTCAACAGATCCCTGGCCTGGGGGGGGCGATGGTCCTGCAGCGAGGCCACCCCAATGCTTACGGTTACCGCCGTTGAGTTGGTTTCATCGTTATGAATCCTGCTTTCGCAAAGCTCGCGAAACTTTTCCGCCACCTTTTGTGCCCCGACGATGTCGGTCTGGGGAAGCAGCGCCACCAACTCCTCTCCACCGTATCGAAAACATAAATCCGAATTCCTTGTATGATCCTGCAAACAGACAGAAAGTTCTTTTAAGACAAAATCCCCAAAGGTATGTCCAAAGATATCGTTGATATCCTTGAAATAATCCAGATCTATCATCAGGCATGACATATCTGATTGGTATCTCCGGGCACGGCCAAACTCCCGTTCTAAAACCTCGTGCATATGACGATGATTATATAGACCGGTAAGCCCGTCCTTTGTGGCAAGTTCGTTCAAGTGTCTGTTTTGTTCTTCAATGACTTTTTTTGACCTTTCCGATTCTTCTACGACCTGTTTGAAATACTTATTCCGCCTGTGCAATTCAAGAAACAGGTTGACCTTGCACTTTAAAATATGCGGGTTCAGCGGCTTAAAGATATAATCAAACACCCCTGTCTCGTATTCCTTGAATACAAGTTCACTGCCTTTGTCAGTGGCAGTGATGAAGATAACAGGAATGTGCATGTTTTCTTCGTTTTTCCTCATCAGTTCGGCAGTTTCAAAACCGCCCATATCCGACATCTGAACATCAATGAGAGCAAGGGCAAAGTCATATTTGGCAATGAGACCGAGGGCCTCATTGCCTGAGCCTGCCTTGATAATATTCAGATCAGGACTCTTCAGCATATCTTCGAGTTTCAGAAGATCTTCAGGCTTGTCGTCCACAATAAGGATGTCAATCTTTTCCGTCTCATTCATGGCAATCCTTGTTACTGGTCATTTAACAGGCGGTACTTTCGTTTTCTATATACATGAAAGAGAAATGTCCGTCTACAAAAATCACATTGGGGTAAAAAAACATTGCAAAAAGCATCTCATCCACTTAGATTGAGATTTTGGTCAACCATACTTGCCGAAAGTAAAGAGGATAAAAGGAAAGCCACGATGGATATGAAGATTTTTGAAAGGATAGCAAGCAGAATAGATTCTTATAAAGACGAGATGATACGGATGCAGTTGGGACTCACCACCATCCCTGCCCTCTCTCCCGACAATGGAGGGGACGGAGAATATGAAAAGGCGAAGTTCCTCATTGATTGCCTCCATAACCTGGGTTTCAATGATATCAAGGAATACAATGCCCCGGATGTCAGGGTTTCATCAGGTGTTCGTCCCAATATTGCCACCACCATACCCGGGAAAAATCGGGAGAAAACAGTCTGGATACTGACCCATACCGACATTGTCCCTCCGGGAGAAATCGGTCTATGGGAATCGGATCCCTACAGGGGATACGTTAAAGACGGGCGGATATACGGAAGGGGAACGGAAGACAATCAACAGGATATGGTGGCGTCAATATTTGCGGCCAGGGCCTTTGTTGACGAAGGCATTACCCCGGAGAACGGGATAGGATTGACCTTTGTGGCGGACGAAGAAACCGCCAGCAAATACGGCCTTGAATACCTGCTAAAAAATGAAAAGGGCATCTTCAGGAAAACCGATATCCTTGTGGTCCCCGATTTCGGAAATGAAGAGGGGACCATGATAGAGGTGGCTGAAAAAAGTATGCTCTGGCTTCGGTTCAAAACAACGGGAAAACAGTGTCATGCAAGCAAACCGTCACTTGGAAGAAACGCCTTTCTGGCGGCATCACATCTTGTGGTAAGACTGAATGATCTTCACGATATCTTCGATGCATCAGACCCTCTTTATCAACCCCCTGCAAGCACCTTTGAGCCGACGAGAAAAGACGCCAATGTACCCAATATCAACACAATCCCGGGAGAGGATGTTTTCCATATAGACAGCAGGGTTCTCCCGCAATACAGGCTACCGGATGTAATATCCGAAACGAGAAAGATGGCCGACGAAATAGAGGAAAAATTTGGGGTGTCAATCGAAATTACACCCATCCAGCAGGGACAGGCCCCCCCTCCAACACCCGACGATGCACTCGTTGTAACCTCCCTTCAAAAGGCCGTTTCCGATGTATACGGGGTTGATGCCTCACCTTGCGGGATAGGCGGCGGAACCGTTGCAACCTTTTTTCGCAGGGAGGGATATCCGGTTGCCGTATGGTGCAAAATCGGCCCGACCGCACACCAGCCCAATGAAAACTGCATCATCGCAAATATGATCGGAAACGCAAAGGTATACGCGCATCTATTCCTGCAGGGGTAAACTTAGAGTTCGGAGTTCTGAGTTCTGAGCTTAAAGCCCCAAACCCGAAACTTTGAACTCTGAACTCCGAAGGCGAAGGCTGAAAATCTGTTGCAATCCTATATTTACAATGGTAGCATTCCAGTCATATAAAACCCACATGGTCTTTCGGCCGCAACGAAACACGAAAGTATTACAGCGGATTTTGTTGGGTTTCGTCCCTCAACCCAACCTACGAATCTGCGTAATCTGCGGACAACTTTCATATAAAAGGTTAGAATTTTTGAAACCACAACCTGAAGACATCTCAGTCAAAAAGATAAGTTTCCGGGACAATGCTGCAATCAAAGTGCTGATCGGGGAACATGACAGCAATATAAAGCTGATAGAAAAAATAGAAGAGGTAAAGCTTTACGTCAGGGGAAATGACATTTCAATATCCGGAAATGTCATCGGTGTGGATATTGTTGAAAAACTCCTTGTTCAACTCTATTCCCTCATCAAAAAAGGATACCCTATCTACAGCACCGATATAGATTATGCCCACAGGATACTTTCCGAAAACAGTTCTACAAACATCGAGGAAATATTTCTCGACACGGTTTTCATCTCATCAACGAAGAAGACCATTACGCCGAAGAGCATCGCCCAAAAACTTTATATTGACTCCATAAGAAAGTGTGACATGGTCTTTGGTATTGGTCCTGCAGGAACAGGAAAGACTTATCTCGCCATGGCCATGGCTGTAGCCATGCTTCTTGAGAAAAAGGTCAACCGGATTATATTGACAAGACCGGCGCTGGAGGCCGGTGAAAAGCTCGGCTTTCTGCCGGGCGATCTTTCCGAAAAAGTCAATCCTTACCTCAGACCACTGTATGACGCACTCTACGATATGGTGGATTTTGACAAGGCATCAACCCTGATAAACAAAGGAATAATCGAGGTAGCTCCCCTTGCCTTTATGAGAGGAAGAACCCTGAACGATTCCTTTATAATTCTCGATGAAGCACAGAATACCACTTCGGAACAGATGAAGATGTTCCTGACCAGAATGGGTTTCGGCTCAAAGGCCGTGATAACCGGAGACGTAACCCAGACAGACCTCCCCCCGGACAAAATATCCGGATTAATCGAAATCGAAAGTATCCTGAAAAAAACGAGTGGTATCAGGTTTGTCTACTTCTCGGGGGTTGACGTGGTGAGACATTCCCTTGTCCAGGACATCATACGCGCTTATAGCCACCTGGATCGAAGCAGGGGGAGAAAATAAAGGCGAATATTACCGCCGAGATCGCTGAGAACGCAGAGATGACACAAAAATTAAATAAGATTACAGAAGAGATCATTGGTGCAGCGATAGCTGTTCATCGTGAACTCGGTCCCGGCCTTTTGGAATCAGCATATGAAGCATGTTTAGCCTATGAATTGATTGACCATAGGTTGATGGTGGAACGTCAAAAATCCCTACCCGTGAAATACCGGGGTACAAAGGTAGACTGCGGCTACCGTATAGACCTTCTGGTGGAAGAAAAAATAATCATAGAATTAAAAGCAGTAGAAAAGCTGGGGGCAATCCATGAGGCTCAACTTTTATCTTATTTGAAATTGTCTAACTGTAAAGTAGGGTTATTGATCACTTTAATGTTAAAATCCTTAAAAACGGTATACGTAGATTGGTTAATGATTTTAGTGAATAATTGTATATTTTCTCTGCGCGCTCAGCGTTCTCTGCGGTGAATGATCACAAAATGTTTACGAACAAAATATCCACAAAGGCAAAAAATGGGTCGGCTCTAATTGATTTGATCCCTGAATTTGCCAGAAATGTTCTCTTCCAGAGGTGGACGATCACAATCTCCCTGTGCTTGTTTCTCTCTTTACTCCTTACACCCCATATCCATTTTATGCACCCTACCTATAAAGTCGGTTCTATCGCAACCAAAGATGTAAGGGCCGACCGTGACTTCCTGGTTGAAGACAGAACATCCACCGAACAGAAAAAGATGAAGGCAATCAAAAACATAAAGCCTGTATATGATTACGACAGGGATATCCCCTCCATGCTGGGGATGAACATCGCCGGGGCATTTACGTCGATGGAAGAAACATATCGCAAAATCGACGAAGAGAAGTCTTATGAAGGCAAACAGGCCATTTTAGAAAAAGCAAGAAAAAATTTCGAAGAAACACTGGGAACAACCCTCACAGACAGCGAATTTAATATACTCAGCAAGCACAAATTTTCATTAGATGTATGCAATAACATTGTGAAACTGATCTACTCCGTCTACAATGAAGGTCTGATAAGCCAAAGCATCTTCTCGAAAAGGGAAAGGGATACCGGTATTATAGTCAGGAATGTAAAGACGCAAAATGAGGAAGAGAAAACAGATCTTTCTTCAATCCTGAAGATAAAGGAAACAGAGGCATTTTTATCAAAACAGTCAAAGATAGTCCTCGGCAATGAAAAAGCAGAAATTAGGAAAGTTGCGGTCTCTTTAGCAAAAAGACTACTCCAGCCAAGTCTCACCCTCAATAAAAATGAGACGGAAGAGAGAAAACAGGTCGCTCTGAACAATGTAAAACCTGTCTACTCCAAGGTGCAGAAAAATGAGATAATTATTCGTGAAGGAGAAAAGATTACCCCCGCGGATCTGGACAGGCTTGAGACCTTCTTCAAGGTACAGAAAGGAAAAAGATTTTTAAATTGCTCCATATTCCTGGGGATGTTCTTTACGATCATGATTCTCTCCGTCACATTCTATTATTTAGCCCGAAACTGGCTAAAAACCCTTGAAAAATCCAACGTTGACATCCTGTTTTTAGCGACCGTAGTAATCCTCCAGATACTTTTGGTAAAGGCCGGAATTTTCATATCCGAATCAATAACCCGCTCCTTTGCCTTCATCCATGCTGACGCATGTTTCTACGTTATACCTTTTGCAGTGGGCGCCATGCTCGTCACGGTTATTCTCAGCAGGAGTACCGCACTTGTTTTCTCTGTTTTTTCCTCCTATCTTGCAACCTTTCTCTTCAGTGAAAGGATGTCCATCTTCCTGTTTTCCTTCCTTGGATGTGTAGTGGCGGTCTACTACATAGTTCGCTGCAAGCAGCGCACGGCATTTCTTAAGGCCGGTTTATTCGTGGGCATGATTAACATTGTTGTCATCATCTGCCTGACTCTACTTGCAGGCACCACATTCTCGACAGACACACTCATTAAACTCGCCATGGGAATTACCGGTGGTATAATTTCAGGAATAATCGTGGCAGGAATCGCCCCGCTGTTTGAAACCCTCTTCGGTTACACTACTGACATAAAGCTTCTTGAACTTGCCAATCTCAATCAACCGATATTCCAACAGATGATTATAAAGGCGCCGGGAACTTATCACCACAGCATAATAGTGGCATCCATGGTGGAGGCTGCCGCCGAGGCCATAGCCGCAAATTCGCTCCTGGCCAAGGTAAGCGCTTACTATCACGATATAGGCAAGCTGAAAAACCCCCTTTACTTCATAGAAAATCAACAGAACGGGGAAAATAAACATGATAAACTCTCACCCAAAATGAGCAGCTTGATCATTATCTCCCATGTCAAAAATGGGTGCGAACTGGCCAAAAAGTATAAACTGGGGAAAACAATCACGGACATTATAAGACAACATCATGGAGCAAGCCTGGTCAGTTACTTCTGTGAAAAGGCAAAGAAGGATAGAAACCCCTCCATCCGGTCAATACCGGAAAGTGATTTCAGATACTCAGGGCCAAAACCTCAGACAAGGGAAGCCGGGCTCGTTTTACTGGGCGATGTAGTGGAAGCATCATCACGTATGCTGACAAACCCGACACCTTCAAGGATAAAGGCCCTCGTCAGGAAGAGAATTGAACAGGTTCTTGCCGACGGGCAGCTCGATGAATGCGCGCTTACGCTGTCCGATCTCAATAAGATTTCTGAGAGTTTCATGAGGATTCTAAACGGCATATTCCATCAGAGGATAGACTATCCCGAACCCGTAATTAAAGAAGTTGACATCAGAAAAGAGAACAATGGCGGCACTGATAGAAAACAGGCAGAAAAAAATAACGGTAGATCTCAAGCGGGTGCAGCGGGCCTTGCACGACATACTGGAAAACCTTGACTGCCGGGACAAAGAGATAAGCCTTCTCTTCATCGATGATGACGGCATAAGGGAAATCAACAAGGAATACCTGGGCAGAGATTATCCCACCAATGTCATCGCATTCTCCATGACGGAGGGTGAATTTGGCGACATCAATCCAGATATGCTTGGTGATATCATCATCTCCGTAGAAACAGCGCTTAGAAACGCGAAGGACGCCGAAATTGAATTTGAGGAGGAGCTGGATTTCCTCATGATCCACGGCATTCTTCATCTTCTGGGATATGATCACGAGACATCCGAAGCGGATGCAAGGCGGATGGAAGAAAAGGAAAGGGAACTGTTTTTCGCGCTGAATAATTATATGATAGAATAAACTGCTACCGGCTTTAGCTGTAGGGGCGTATTGCTATACGCCCCTACATACCTGTGCCTTTGGCACTTTGTGCCTGAATATTATCTTTCCACAACTATGATCTGGCCGGGGTAAATCCGGTCCCTGCGGCTGAGATTGTTCAGTTTCAAAAGTGACCTTAACTTGACCTTATGTTTTTTTGCGATCTTGTCAGGGCTGTCCCCCTCTCGAACCGTATAAGTCTTTGTCGCGGTGCGACTCTTGATTTTGATGATCTGACCGATACGAAGCCTGCTGCTACGCAGGTTGCTAACTCGTTCTATCTCGGAAACGGTCGTGTTGAAATGTCTCGCCAGAAGCCACAGGGAATCACCCTGCTTTACCCTGTATTCAATCACTTTACCCGGTAATAGTGCTACCTTGCCGATCCTGACACGCTTCTTTACAGGCCGCTGGACATAGCCATAGCCTCGAATCGGAATCTTCAGCCGCTGCCCTTCCCTGATTCTATGCCTGCTTTTCAGGCGGTTATAGGCCATGATAGCCCGTGTAGAGCTTTTATATCTTCCGGCAATAATGGAAAGAGACTCGCCCTTTCTCACCCTGTGTCTCACGAAGGCCGGACAGGGCGCTTTCCGTTTGGGAATTTTATTAGCAACCAGGGCAAATCGTTCCGCCGTTCCAGGAGGAACTTTCAGATCATATTCCCTGTCGGGTGTCAGCTTATACCTGAGTTCCGGATTGAGCGACGTTACCTTTTCCTTTGAAATATTCAGATGGAGAGCAATGTCTCGCAAGTGCATACATTTGCTTGTCTTAACCAATTCATAAGAAACAGGCCTTTTCAAATCGTTACCCAGGTCCATCCCGTATTTATCCGGATCCTTCATGATATGTAGCGTTGCCAGGAAACGGGGAACGTAACGCGCGGTTTCGTAAGGCAGCCGACGGTAAAGATCCCAGAAATTATCCAGATAATTGACATGCTGCCTTGATATAACCTTCAGAACCCTTCCTTCACCGCAATTGTATGCGGCAAGCACCGTCATCCAGTCTCCAAACATACCGTGGAGTTCCTTCAGATATGCAATAGCTGCTTCCGTTGACTTTACAACATCCATCCTTTCATCTATCCAGTTGTCACGTTTGAGACCAAATTTATAGCCTGTCGAAGGAATGAATTGCCACAGTCCGAGAGCACGGGCACGGGAAAGCGCCTTAATCTTGAACCCGCTCTCAACCAGTGGAAGCCAGGAAAGTTCTTCAGGCAATCCCGCTTTTTTCAAATGGTCCAGGATGGTCTGGCGGTAAAAACCGGAACGCCGATAAGATTCGATAAAAAATCTGCGTTCCGAAGTCTGAAAGCGTCGAATTTCCTTTTTAATATCCTGATTCATAACAAGAGGTATTTCGCTTCCATTCCCCGTTGCGACCGTGTGCCTTGAGGCGTAAATCTCCAGAATACGCTTGGATATCATAAAACGCAGATCATCTTTCTGCCGGGAAATATCCAGATTTCCGTTAACATCCAATATGAGTTCATACGCGTTATCCAGTGATTTCAAGGCATTTTCAAGATCCCCTTTTTCCCAGGAATCCTGGGACTGACCGAGCAGATCAAGGGCTTCATCCATAATCTCCTGTTCATTATTTTTCTTCTTCCAGTTAAACAGGTTGCTGGAGGTCTTCTTTGCCTCTGTCAACTGTTTCTCTTCAATCGCTGTATCAGCAGGAGAAGGATTCTGTGAGAGGTTTTGCGTGGATGACCCGCCGGTTGCCTGCATCTGATGGACACAGGAACATAAAAGAATAGAAAGTATCAGCAACAATAATTTATTCAGTCGTAACATTGAGAAAAACTCCTTTTAAATGCAAGGGTAAAAGGTAAAAGGTAAAAGGTCAAGGGAAAAACACTTACCATCAACCTTTAACCTCTCATCAAATACGCCTCTATAAAGGCATCTATATCTCCATCCAGGACACTATTGACATTTCCCACCTCAATATTCGTCCTGTGATCTTTTACCATTTTATAGGGGTGAAGTACATAAGAACGGATCTGGCTTCCCCAGGCGATTTCTTTTTTTGACTTGCCCATCTCATCCAGCTTTTCGCTCTGTTCCTGGAGTTTGAGTTCATAAAGTCTTGATTTCAGTACCTTCATCGCCATAGCCTTATTCTTGTGCTGGGATCTCTCATTCTGACACTGAACGACAATCCCCGTGGGGATATGTGTAAGCCTGACGGCGGAATCGGTCTTGTTAACGTGCTGTCCACCGGCGCCGGCAGCCCTGTACGTATCTACTCTCAAATCACTTTCATTGATCTCCACCACTATTTCATCATCCACCTCCGGATATACAAAGACAGATGCGAAAGAGGTATGCCTCCGCCCACCCGTATCAAAGGGAGATATGCGTACAAGCCTGTGTACTCCAACTTCCGCCCTGGCATACCCATAGGCATATTCCCCCTCCATGGTCATTGTGACACTCTTTACACCCGCCTCATCACCTGGCTGAAAGTCAATGATACTTGTAGAAAAGCCTTTTTTTTCAGCCCATCTCAGGTACATCCGTAAAAGCATTTCCACCCAGTCCTGGGCCTCGGTACCGCCGGCGCCGGCATTAATCGACATTATGGCATTCATCGGATCCTGCTCACTCCCCAGCATCATCTTGAACTCCTCATCCTTCAACGATGCCTCAAGTTCGTCAAGATCCCCTTTTATTTCCTCCAGTATCTCCTCATCATTTTCTTCACAGGCTATCTCAAAGAGAACTCCCAAATCCTCAATGGCACTTTCATACCCCTTCCAGTTCTCTACTACAGCCTCCAGTTTAGTCTTTTTCTTTAATATCTCTCTGGCTCTTTCCTGATCACTCCAGAAATCTTCCTCCAATGAAAATTTTTCGAATTCCTTTATTTCCTTCTCTTTGCCGGCAATGTCAAAGACAACCTCTGAGATTGTCGATCCTCTTTTTTATATCCTCCATAGCTTCAGATAACTCTTCGATCATTTTTTTATCCTCCTCAAAAATAAATTACAGTTCAGCCACTAAGGCACAAAGGCACGAAGAAAAGGATATGAATCCCGTGCGAAAAGCACAAATACTCTAGCAAACATCTTGGTTTTCTTATCAATTTTAACGTGCCCCTTATTAAAATGGCATTAAAAATTTGTATTATAATCTTGGTGTCTTAGTGGCTTTGTGGCCTAAGCTCTTTTTCTGAAAAAAAATGGCAGCAAAATTAACAAGACCAGACAAAGAAGGGCAAATAAATCGCCATATCTCGAATAAAAGGTCTTATGATCAATGAACTGCGCAGTTCCCGTAAGTGACGTTCTTTCGAACAATCCTGTCTTCGAGATAATCTTTCCTGTTGGTCCTATTATAGCGCTTATACCGGTATTGGCTGCCCTTACAATACAAAATCGGTTTTCCACCGCCCTGAATACAGCCATGGAAAGATGCTGATAGGGGGCGGATGACCTGCCAAACCAGGCATCGTTGGTTATATTTACAAGAAGCGATGCCCCTCTTTTCCTGTATTCCCTGCTGATCTCGGGAAATATACTTTCAAAGCATATAAGAACGCCGATTCCTCCCCCGTCCATCCCAAGAGGGTAATGTCCCCTGCCCGAACGGAAGTCCCCTGCGCCAACCACCAGTTTTTCCAGAAAGGGAAAGAAAGAACGAAATGGCACATATTCGCCATAAGGGACCAGATGCATCTTGTCATATCTCCCGACAACATTGCCGGCGGGAGATACCAGATAAGCGCTATTCAAAAGACGCGTCTTCCCCTGCTCTCTTTCAAAGCTTGGACTCCCGAAGAGGAGATATGATTTTGACTTTTTTGCAACCCTCAGGATATCCCTGTGATTGTCATCTACATTCTGGAAAAAAAGGGGGACGGCAGTCTCGGGCCAGACAATCAATCCCCCCTCCGATTGCGGCACCTTAAGGGACAGGTCTTTGTAGGTATTCAGTGTTTCCCTCTGATACCGCGGATTCCACTTTATGCTCTGATCAATATTCCCCTGAATCAGTGCAACCTTAACCGACCTTGCATCTTTTAAAGTTTCTCTTAAGTTATCGATACGTAACATCCCATAGCAAAAAACCAGCGCCAACAGGACACACCCGGCAACTACTCCGTATAACACACTCTTCTTTTGGGTACGAACAGATATAAGACCATAAATAATACAATTTATAAAAACTATCAGAAAAGTTATTCCATATATACCTGTTACATCGACAATCTGAATCAGGAAAGTATTAACATATTGAGAATAGGCCAGATTTTCCCACGGGAATCCTGTAAAAAAGTTGGATTTCCCATATTCGAGGCATGTCCACAACAGTGGCGCTGAGATTATCTCGGGTATCCCTCCCCCTTTCCTTCCTCTAAGGAAAATCACCCCGGCAGAGAAAATGGAAACATACACGCTCAAATAAACCGCCAAGAGCAGCATGACCAAAACACCGAGGTAAAAGGGAAGATAACCGTATCTTACTACTACAATGGTAACCCAGTAGATTATGCCGATGTTGTATACAAGGCCTGTAATAAATCCTATTAAAATCCCTTCCGAAAGGCTCTTCCCCCTGAGAGCATACAAAAGGGGTACAAGCGAAAACCAGGCAAGAATCCCAAAACCAAACTTGGGAAAGGAAAGGAAAAGGAGAATTCCTGAAGCTACGGATAGAACTAAATTGACGGGCGTCAGTGCCCGAAAGACAGGCATTTATCGACAACTCCTAACTCGTATTATCGGCGTATCGGCGTCAGGTCTTGCAATGCAACATTTGGCGTAACTACTCAGCCACCA
>JADFWA010000380.1 GCA_015222855.1 Pseudomonadota bacterium
CAACCAAGACAGAACACCGTCAGGAAAAAGACCACAGTCATCAAAAAAACAATCTGTAAGCTATTCTTCTTAATACCCAAATCACCCTCCATACGACAGCCCTGAAGGACTGCGCTACATTTTGCCTTTAGCCTTTAGCCCTTTACCCTTAGCCTCACCCTCAATCTCTTCAATCCTCTTCAAAACAGCCTTTTTAGCCGTACCGCCATAGCTGCTTCTTGAGTTGACTGAATCTTCCGCAGTCAAACATCGATAGATATCTTCGTCAAAACCGGAATAAAACTTCCGAAATTCTTCGATGGTCAGTGCAGACAGTTCCCTGTCCTTTTCAATACAGTAGCCAACGAGACGTCCCACTATCCCGTGTGATTCCCTGAAGGGAACACCCTTCATCACCAAATAGTCAGCGACATCGGTGGCCGTGGAAAACCCTCCGGCAGCGGCCTCCAACATCCTTTCCCTGTTAAATTTCAGGTTCCCGGCCATCTCCGAGAGGATATGGAGGCATCCCTTCACTGTATCAACCGTATCAAAGAGCGGCTCCTTGTCCTCCTGCATGTCCCTGTTGTAAGACATGGGAAGGCCCTTCATCACAGTCAAGAGGGAAACCAGGTTTCCATAAACACGCCCCGTCTTACCTCTGATTAACTCGGCAACATCAGGATTTTTCTTCTGGGGCATGATACTGCTCCCCGTAGTGAAAGAATCGGATATTTCCACAAAACCGAACTCCCCGCTGGACCAGATAACAAGGTCTTCACAAAAGCGGCTCATGTGCATCATCAAAAGAGATGCATCAAAGATAAATTCGGCCACAAAATCCCGATCCGAAACTGCATCCATGCTGTTTTTAGTGATTTTCGGGAAATTCAGCAGCTCCGCCACATACCCCCGGTCAATCGGAAGAGAGGTGCCGGCAAGTGCCGCGGAACCCAGGGGCATAATATTGATCCTGTCGTAACACTCCTTCAGCCTGGCCTCATCCCGATCCAGCATCTCCCGGTAGGCAAGGAGATAATGTGACAAAAGCACCGGCTGCGCTCTCTGCAGATGGGTGTAACCGGGAAGAATAATGTCAATCTCGTTCTTTGCCGCCTTCAGGATAGAAGACTTGAGAGCGGAGATCAAATCCAGCGTCTTTTCAACCTCATCCCTGAGGTAAAGCCTCATGTCGAGGGACACCTGATCATTTCTGCTCCTGCCGGTATGCAGTTTTTCGCCAGCCTTTCCAATACGGTCTATAAGTGCCTTTTCAACGGCCATGTGTATATCTTCAAGGTCGGGAGTCCAAGCAAAATTTTCGGCCTCAATGTCTTTGAGAATATTCTCCAGACCGGAAACTATCTTCTCTTCTTCTTCGGAAGAGATGATACCCTGCTTCGCGAGCATCCTGCAGTACGCGATACTGCCCTCAATATCATATCTATAAAGTCGCTTATCAAACTGGATGGAGGCGGTAAACTCCTCTACCAGCCTGTCGGTGGGGTGATTGAATCTGCCTCCCCAGGGTTTTTCGTCAGATATTGACATTTGACACTACCTTCTAGAGTCCTAGTTGGTTTCTAATAAAACTTCGACGCTTCAAACTTGCACCCCGATTTCCTTGGTCCGAATATCAGTAGCGGGCAAAATATCTTCCGTTTCCATCATAAGCTGGTAGGCCTCACGTATGTTATTCTCTAATTCCTCAAGTGTTTCTCCTTGACTAAACACTCCTGGAACTTCCTTAAGCCTGCCTACATACCAATTATCATCTATCCAATATTCAAGCGTGAAATGCCTTAACATGACTTGCCTCCATATAAAACGGCATATTCAGGGTCAAAATCCTTATTCTTCGCCTTACACCTTTAGCCCTGCACCTTTAACCCTTTATCAACTGCTGTATCTTCAACCTCAGCGCATTGAGCTTGATAAATCCGGTGGCATCTTTCTGATTGTAGACTTCATCTTTATCGAAGGTGGCGATGTCCTCCCTGTACAGAGAATTGGGCGCTTTTCTCCCCACTACGATACAGTTACCCTTGTATAATTTAAGGCGGGCCGTCCCCGTGACATTTTCCTGTGTCTCATCAACCATCTTCTGCATCAGCTTCATCTCGGGGGAATACCAGAAACCGTTGTAGACAAGCTGCGCGTACTTGGGAACAAGCGAATCCCTCATGAACATAACTTCCCTGTCCATGGTAATCGACTCAACCGCGCGATGGGCAGCGAAGAGAACAGTACCACCCGGTGTCTCATAAATCCCTCTTGACTTCATTCCCACGAAACGGTTTTCAACCATGTCTATTCTGCCCACGCCGTTGGCCCCAGCCACTTCGTTCAGATGATCCAGGAGTTCCACCGGACCCATCTTCACCCCATTGACCGCAATGGGATTTCCCTTCTCAAAATCAATCTCCACATAGGTCGGGACATCCGGGGCCGCCTCCGGGGACACGGTCAGGACAAACATATCTTCTTCCGGTTCAACCCAGGGGTCTTCCAGAGTCCCTCCCTCATGGGAGAGATGCAGAATGTTTCTGTCTTCACTGTACGGCTTTTTCTTCGTTATGGTAATCGGGATATTATGTTTGCCGGCATAATCGATCATTGACTCCCTTGAATTGAGAGTCCAGTTATCATCCCTCCAGGCGGATATGATCTTTATGTCAGGATTCAGGGCCGCATATGTCAGTTCAAATCTTACCTGATCGTTCCCTTTACCCGTAGCGCCATGGCATACGGCATCCGCCCCCTCCTTCTCGGCAATCTCGATCTGCCTTTTTGCTATGAGCGGTCTGGCCAGAGAAGTCCCCAAAAGATATGTTCCTTCGTATATCGCGTTGGCACGGATGGCCGGAAAGACGAAGTCCCGCACGAACTCTTCCCGTAGATTATCAATATATACTTTCCCGGCGCCGGTATTGATGGCCTTTTCCTCAAGACCATCCAGTTCCTCCTTCTGCCCCAAATCGGCCGCAAAGGCAACAACTTCACAATTGTAGGTCTCAATCAGCCATTTCAGGATAACCGAGGTATCCAATCCCCCGGAATAGGCCAGAAC
>JADFWA010000381.1 GCA_015222855.1 Pseudomonadota bacterium
ATATTGTTTCGTATTTCGAGTTTCGTGCTTCGGATTTCCGGTTTATCCGGGTTATGGGGATTTAATTTTCACCTTCACCTCGGCGGTGAGCTTTTTCAAGAGGTCACGGGAGAGGCTTTTTTCGATTTCTTCCGTGTCGATTTGCATGACCTCGCAAAAGGCATATATAAACCCCTGATAGAGGTCGATTAAGCAGGTAAGCCCCCCATCGTCCTGTCCTGAAAGCAGTGCGTCATTGATGGTCATCCGGATAAATTCATCATCAGACAGCTGTAGGGACGATTTCTGGAGGCAATTCCAGTATTCAGCAGGCTCTACCAGTTCACTGTCACGCAGCCAGCTAAGCTGTAGATAGACACAATAGCAATACTCGACTCTTTCCCTTATCTTTTCTTCGGAAAGCATTCAGTTTCCTTTCGGTTTGAACAACCTTTCACCCATCCTTGTCCTGTCGAAGCAGTAGGCCTCCATTCCGGGGATTATCGTTCTTACGGTGGGAATGCCTATTTCGGGTCTCGTCAGATCAACGGTGATGACTCTCCGCAGTCCCCGTTCCTCCAGTCTTGTCATGACAGTTTCGATATCCTTCGAGATGTCCTCGCTGTACCCCGCCTCCAGTTCGCCAAGGTTCTTCTGTCTGTAAGCACAAAAGCGCGGATCATCAACTTCACCTCCTCGTTGCAAATAGGGGGGGATGTGATCAACCAGGCCTTCAATACCGTATTTTTGGATAAACAGGGCCCTGGTTGTGGCAAGCTCCAGCAGGGCGCGGGCCATGGCCACTTTGGGATCGAGGTGAGCGCCGAAGCCGTCTACGGGCATCATGCCCTCATGAATCAAATCCCGTGAGAAGGCGGCGATGACCGGAACCCCGATGTCCGATGTGATGTCCTTGCAGACTATCTCAATATCCGCCTTTTTAAATTTCTTTAGTATGTCCAGGATAAACTGATTATCAGCACGATCTTTTATCAGGAGTGCGTCATCCGGTTCATGGCTGTATTTGGCGATACTCCAGGCATCCCTTTCTATTACCTCTGTAAGAGCGTGAAAGATCGCCTCTTCCATTGTGTTGCCGGAGGCAATTCCGTCTGTATTGGTGTTTATTAATGGGACATCGTCAAAAGTGAATGGATGGTAGACAGCGCAGGCCGGAATCAGAATTTCTTCGTCTTTGATCAGATCATATCCCTGAACCCAGTATAATTTACCGTCAGGGTTGTAGTCTGAAAATCGTGAGAGGATGAGCTGCTGGGGGTCGAGGGTGTTACATTTGATTTTTAAGTTGTTGTAGCTCCCCTTTATCAGATTTTTTGTGTCTGCTTCTCTGAATTCCGAAGAATACCTTTCTATCGCCTCCATCGTTACCGACACCTCAGCCTGTGTCTTGGAGGCGCCCTTGCCGGTATGGTCGGTTCTGGAGCCGTCAGGTCTGATCCTGTAGCAGGTAAAGACGGGGATCCCGATTCTGTCAACCTCTGTGGCGTCCCGGAGGGATTTCATCTCAAGTATTTTCTGCTTGCTCTGAACAGAATGGAGTGTCGCATCGGGTATTCTGGCACGGTGTGTTTCCAGGATGTAGACTTTTTTGCATTCGTTCAGGATTATTTTTCCCATTTCTTTTTACCTATAACATATCATATTTCCCTCTCTCTCACGCGGCGCAAGCGCCTGCGCTGCACGTGAGGGAGAGGGTTAGGGTGAGGGGGAGGATTTTCAATGCGGGGAGTATAGGAGAGCGATGGTTGTGTGTCAAGGAGGAAACATTTAAAACTACTTATTATCAGGCACAAGGCAAAAGGCGAAGGGCAAAAGGGACGCTCCTCAAGGGGAAGTAGTCCTCACTCCAATTACCATTTGCCCTTAAATATAGCGTTGGGGTTTATCTTAGGGTCACGGGCGCAGGAAGGGCAGTAATACGTGGGGATGACGGTTCCACAGCCGTAGCCGAAGAACTCCAGACAGGCACAATTTGTACACAGCGGCATTTCACAGCCGGAGCATTTTGTAACCGCCTTTTCCTTTCTGCATATCATGCAGGTCTTTTTGCCTTCACTCACGCGTGATCCCTCCTTTTATTATTTTACAACATTTCTATTACTTAATAAATCCATTGTTTTTGTGTTTCAAAACATTGGAAGCCGGTTGCAAAAGCCATGGTTTTCGGCTAATCTGGCATACCTGTGAAGGGAAATGTTGAGCAGAATGGAGGATGAGTTTATGGAACCACAAGACCGCATTAGAGTTTTGCAGGAGAAAATATGCGAACAAAATTTGGCCGGCGCCTTGTTGCTCTATTCCCGTGATGTGCTTTATTACACGGGCACGGCACAGCCGTCGTACCTTGTGGTTTTGCCCGAGGATTACTTTTTGTTTGTAAGGAGCGGCTTTGACTTTGCCGTGAATGATGTATTCATCGAAAAAGATAAAATAAAGGAAGAGCGCAAGCTGGGGAATATCTACGAAGAGATTTTCTCCGGATTAAAAACGGGAAGCAAAAAGATTGGCACAGAGTTGGACATTCTTACAGTAGAGCAATTCAAGAATTTCAAAGATGTCTTTCCTGATTATGATTTTGTCAATATTTCACCCACGGTTTTAGAACAGAGAAAGAGAAAAGATTCTTCAGAGATAGATAAAATCAAGGTGGCCTGTGATGTGGTCCATAAGGGTCATGAGGCGGTTCTTGCCACCTTGAGGGAGGGCATTACAGAGCTGGAACTTGCGGCTGCTGTGGAAAATGCCCATCGACTGGCGGGGCATGAAGGAATATTTTTCATTAGGCTACCGGATTTTTTTATGAGTCGTGGGCCGATCTCCTCAGGATCAAACCTCTTCAAGATCAGCGGTGTTGTTTACACAATAACAGGCGTGGGATTGAGTCCGTCCGTACCTGCAGGACCTTCAAGAAGAAAAATCTCGAGAGGAGAACCGGTCATCGTTGACATTCCAACTTTTGTAGACGGATACCATGCGGATCAGACAAGGACATATTGTCTGGGAAAGGCCGATGAAAAGATCAAAACAATGTATGATAATCTGAAAGATATCGCAGATCATCTCATAGATAGTATAAAACCCGGAATGAAATGCAGTGAGATTTATCAGATGGCAATAGAAAAATCAAAGGAGCTCAAGGTGGCAGAGGCCTTTCTGAATTTTGGAAAGGGGAGAAGGAGTCGGCTCCTTGGACATGGGATTGGACTGGAATTGAATGAACCACCTATCCCCTCTGCGTATGATCATTCTGAAGTAGCCGATGACTATGTCATCGCCCTGGATATGCACATGATGGATGAGGGTGCAGGTGTGGTTAAGCTGGAAGATATGATCTTAATCAGGCAGGGGGGCAATGAGATATTGACAAGAAGTCCGAGAGAACTCTGTGAGATATAACTTCAATATTAATAAAAGAGGAGAGGTACGTTTGGGGGCATAAGGTCATAGCCAACAACGATATTATAAATACCCCGGATTAACTTTTCCTATTGCCGGATCAAATTGAAGTGATATGATAAACCTTTATTTCTTACCAACAACTACTTAAGGATGCGAGCGTAATGAAAGAAGAACGGATATTTTTCAAGAGTGGAGAATTGGATATCGAAGGTCTCTATGCACCTTCTGATGGGCAAAAGGGTGTGGTTATCACTCATCCTCATCCCATGATGGGCGGGAGTATGAGAAATAACGTGGTGTTTGCCCTGGTTTTGGCATTTTATCAAAACGGGTTTTCAACACTGAGGTTCAATTTCAGGGGTGTGGGACGAAGCGGGGGCATCTATGATGATGGTATTGGTGAGCAGGAGGATGTGAAAGGGGCAATGGATTTTCTCACGGAGAATGGGAAGAAGGATATATTCCTGACGGGCTATTCCTTCGGAGCGTGGGTCAACACAAGGTTGATTGCCGATCAGGATTTTCTTTCCGATATAATCATGGTATCACCGCCAATAGATTTCCTTGATTTTGATTTTTCCGGTCAGAAGGGAAAGGTTGGACTTGTTATCTGCGGAGACAGTGATCAGTTTTGTCCGATAGATCGTTTAAGGGGAATTACAGAAGAGATAGGCTGCAGGCTTGAGATTGTAGGTGGGGCCGATCATTTCTATTTTGGTAAAGAAGATGTGATAGCGGGTTATCTCGATGACTATCTGGGGCCGAAAAAGAAAAAAGGGGTTAAGCATTTCGCTTAACCCCTTTTTTCAATGGTCGGGGCGAGAGGATTTGAACCTCCGACCCTCTGAACCCCATTCAGATACGCTACCAGACTGCGCTACGCCCCGACAATTAATTTTCCACGTTACTATCATTATAGTATTTCTGTGTCAAGGGTCTATGTTTCTTATATAAAGATACTTTTTGATTTTTCCAAGCTTTTTTTCTCCCATGCCGGTTATCTTTAACAGATCGTCGGTGCCGGCAATTCTTCCGGCTTCTTCCCTGAGTTTGACTATTGCCTGAGCCGTTTTCTTTCCTATTCCGGGTATGAGCGTTAGATCATATGTCGTCGCGCTGTTAATATCGATCGGTATATCGAGGACAATCCTTTTGGCGGCGTCGATTTCCTTTATTTTCACTTGTCCTGAATTTATAACAACTTTTCTGCCGGTATCAAGAAGTATAGCAAGATATTTTTCATCAAATCTTCTTATGTCTGGAACCCTTGCGATTCTGAAAAGATCGGAAACCGTCGGTTTTGGGGGCAAAAAATAGATTCCTTTATAATCTGTATCGCCTGCCAGCTCAACAACCACAGATCCTGCATTTTTTTCAATGTTGTGAGGAGGGTGGAAATGGTGGAAAAAAGGCCTGCCAAAATAAAGAAAGGTCGTTATCAGAATGACAACGGTCGCACCGCGGAGCTGTCCTTTCGTTATATACATACTTGGTTTAATTGGTTTTGTTGGTTCAATTGGTTCTATTGGTTTTGTTATAACCAATTAAACCAATTTAACTAATCGAACCAATAAAACAGTCTTATCAGTTATTTTATTCCTTCTCCAACCCAAAGGCATCATGAAGCGCCATGACGGCCAGTTCGGTATACTTGGCTTCTATGACACAGGATATCTTTATTTCCGAAGTGCTTATCATCATGATGTTTATTCCTTCATTTGCAAGGGCGGCAAACATCCTTGAAGCAACTCCCGCGTGGCTTTTCATCCCGACGCCTACTATGGATATCTTTGAGATGTTTTCATCGAATTCGACCCTTTCCGCCTCCATATCTTTAGCGGCTATTTTGAGTATCTTCCGAACATCATCTATATCCTTTCTTGGGACTGTAAATGTCATATCTGTGTAGTTTTCAATACTTGCATTCTGAATAATCATATCAACCACTATGTTTTGATCTGAAAGCGGGGTAAATAAGCGTGCTGCTATCCCCGGCTTGTCAGGAACATGAATAACCGTAACCTTTGCCTGATCCCTGTCGTATGTGACACCGGATACAACCACTTTCTCCATTTCCTCGTCCTCCTTCGTTACTAAAGTGCCCTCATCCTTATTGAATGATGATCTTACATGTACAGGAACCTCATATTTTTTCGCCAGCTCCACCGAACGTGGATGAAGTACTTTTGCTCCCGCACTGGTCATCTCCAGCATTTCATCGTATGATATCTTTTTTAACTTTTTTGCCTTGGGGCAGAGAGATGGATCCGTCGTATAGACTCCGTCAACGTCTGTGTATATTTCGCATATCTCGGCCTGAAGAGCTGCCGCCAGCGCTACGGCGGTTGTGTCGGATCCGCCTCTTCCCAGTGTTGTAATGTTATTTTCCATATCAATGCCCTGAAAACCCGCAACGACTGCAATGGTTCCTTTTTCGAGTTCATCGGTAATCATTTCCGTGTTAACACTGAGGATTCTTGCTTTCGTGTGAGACTGATCCGTGACTATCTTTATCTGATGACCTGAAAACGATTTGGCTTTATAACCCATTTTGTTCAAGGTCATGGATAGAAGGGAAACAGTTACCTGTTCACCTGTGGAAACAAGGGCGTCATATTCCCTTGGATCCGGTTTTTCAGAGATGCTGTGGGCAAGATTAACAAGCCTGTCCGTTTCGCCCGCCATGGCGGATACCACAACGACAACCTCATTTCCTGCCTCCTTTATATCGATGACTCTCCTGGCCACATTCTCTATTTTTTCAATATCGGCCACCGAGGTGCCACCATATTTTTGAACGACAAGAGCCATCTGCTAAAAACCTCCATCTTCCAATTTTTGTAACTACTCAGCCACAAAGTCACCAAGGCACAAAGTGTAGAAATTAATTATG
>JADFWA010000382.1 GCA_015222855.1 Pseudomonadota bacterium
AGTTCATAAATTATAATATGTTATTCGTACCAGCTTATTAAGTGCGTAATTATTGAATTAAAAAAATCGGTGATTTTCACGTATCGTCTGTGATTTTCACGCAATGCGGCTTTAATCGAAGATATGGATTCTCGCTCCCCGATCGGAGTCGAGGACAAGCTTTACGGGAATGACCAAAGAAAAAGGGGAATGTTTAAGATGAATGGTGGATCCGCTTCGCTTAATCCAGCCTGTGTGGAATTTGCTAAAAGTTTTCAGGAGGAAATTGTGAGGTGGTGCCGATCAATTTATATCGGTTCTACCTTTAATCCTATCTTGACTGCAAAGCTTGAAAGGAATTTATCAGCCGAAATGAAAACTGAATCATGGACATCGAGCGCTGCAATGAGTTGTAAAGAATCCAGTGTTCTTATCCCCTCTTCAGCGCCGTATCCTCTAATGATCTCTGCCGCCTTGAAATAGTGCCTCTCGTCAAGAGGGATAAGTTCCATCTGGCCGGTATGCAGATCATCCAGGAATGTATTCCAGATAAGAACTTGAGATTCCACCGTAAGGGTTCCCACCCTCATCTTCTTTATCAGGGCCGATGCAAATTCTGTTGTAGCTAACCGGCAAAGATATATCCGTTCGGTCTCTAAAATGATACTTTCGACCCTTTCGCTGCCATTTTCAGGATAGTAATACTTAACAAGCGCACTGGTATCGACAAAGACGGAAGCCATCTAAAAACGCTCCTCCCTTAATTCACAAACTACCTCTGAAAGTGGTTTTCCGATGGGCTTAATGGCGTCTCTCAGTTGTTGATGGTTTGTAAGTTTTTTACGTCCTTTATTTTGAATGGGAACAATTTTGGCAACAGGCTCATCCCTTTTAGTAATGATAATCTCCTCACCTTCCTGAACCCTGTTGATGTACTCGGAAAAGTGTTTGCGTGCCTCTTTAATGCCCTTTTTTATCATGTTTGCCTATGCCTCCATGATTTTGTGCCTACCAGTGTACATTTCCTTACAGATATTGTCATCGGGATTTGTGCGCACACGGGCGGGGATAAACCCCGCCCCTACAAATACGCTTTTACTCTATATCCAGCTTTTCAAGCCTGTAACGCAGGGAATCAAAGCTTATGTTGAGATATTTCGCGGCTTCCGTCTTTGAACCTTTGGACTTCTGAAGCGCTTTTTCTATGAACTTCTTTTCGATTCTCGCGATTTCATCATTTAAATTTATGCCGTCGTCCGGGAAGTCGGCATCCAGAACGGTGTCCCAATCGGGCCTGCTGTTTTCCGAAAGGACAAGGTTTTCAGGGAGGACAATACTGGATGTCTCCAGTGCAACGCTTCTCTCGATGATGTTTTCGAGTTCTCTCACATTGCCGGGAAATCTGTATTTCATCAGGAGTTCCATCGCATAAGATGATATCTTTTTAATCTCCTTCCCAAATTCCCTGGAATATTCCTCGATAAAATATTTCGTCAGAACGGGAATGTCTTCCCTCCTGTTTCTTAAAGGCGGAATGTTTATCGGAACCACGTCGAGCCGGTAATAGAGATCCTCCCTGAAACTTCCGTCTTTAACCTTCTGTTCCAGATCCTGGTTCGTTGCGGATATGAACCTGACATCCACCTTGATATCTTCTGATCCCCCTACCCTTCTGAATGTCTTTTCCTGAACGACTCTCAGAAGTTTCACCTGAAGAACCGGAGGCAGTTCAGAAAGTTCATCAAGGAAGATAGTTCCCCCACGGGCATTCTCGAAAAGACCGGCCTTGTCGGAATAAGCGCCGGTAAAAGCCCCCTTTATGTAACCGAACAGTTCGCTTTCCAGAAGGCTTTCAGGGATACCGCCGCAGTTTATGACCACAAAGGGCATGTTCTTTCTGGGACTGTTTTCATGAATAGCCCTGGCTACAAGCTCTTTGCCCGTCCCGCTCTCACCCGTGATAAGGACGCTGGCCGTGGTATCCGCCACTTTTTTAATGAGAGTATCTACCTTCAGCATCTCCTTGCTTTTCCCTATCAAATTTCCGAAGCGAACGGCATCTTCCACGCCTTTTATGAAGAGGGCGTCCTTTTCTTTGATACCCCTCTTGCTCAGCGCCCCGCGGACCGTATCCTTGAGATCCTCGATATCAAAGGTTTTCTCAATATAGTCGTAGGCCCCTTCCTTCATCGCGGCAACCGCCGTCTCTCCCGAGGCATAGGCGGTAATCAGGATAAACA
>JADFWA010000383.1 GCA_015222855.1 Pseudomonadota bacterium
GAAGTATATGTCTGAAACTGCAAGATAGTCCCCTTTTGAGTAATGCTTATCGACGAGAATCTCGGCAATTGACGCCAGATTTTTTTTACTCATTTTCTCATACTTCCCATAAGGAAATTGTTTCAACAAATGAGCATAGATATCAAAAGACTTTTTATATCTGCTTTCTTTCCACAGGGCATATCCCTTTTGATATAAAAGCCCCTCATTCATCTCACCAAAGGGGAACCTGGTCAGCATATCATCATACGTTTTTAATGGATTCAGATAATTCTGTACGCCCTTCATAAACAGGGGCGCCCTTATTCCCGGTTCCTTTACACCGATATTGGCCATTATGATCTCACTCTCCACCGCCTCCTGGCTCTCCGGATATCTTTCTATCAACTGGCTGGACATCATGAGGGCAGCGGGGAATTGATTCATCGCTACAAAGGAATTGACGATTGTATAAATGACTTTTCTGTTTTCCTCATCATCGGGGTACAGATTCATATGAACAAAAAGCGCTTCTACAGCACCCTGGTGTCTTCCGCTCCGAAAGTAATCGAACCCTAACTTCAAAAGAGAATCCTTCGGGACATCCCCCAAATCGGGCCACCTTTTCACTGCATCCCTGTACCAGATTTCGGCTTCGTCAAATTGCTGCATCTGAGAATAGCAATCTCCTATCCTGAAAAATGCCATTCTAATATGCTTTCCATCCGGAAATTTCTTTATATATTCCTTAAACTTTTCAATCGCCTCTCTGAATTTTCCTATCTTGTACAACATCCTGCCCATTTCAAAGATTGATTCAGGAACGTAGGATGATTCGGGATATTTCGAACAAAGGGTCTCAAGCACATCTATCGACTCATAATAGAATTTCAGGTTCATATAGCTTCCGGCAAGTCTATAAAGTGCCGTCACATTTTCCTTACTCGAGGGATAATCACGGATGATTTTTTTATAATGATCGACTGCTCTCAAATAATCACGGCTGTCACCCTTTTCCGCCAGAAAATAATGACAATCAGCTAAACGTCTCAACACCTTTTCCTTCCTGCCGGTTCTAAGTGGACCTTGCTGGAGTATCTCTTTAAATTTGCCCAGGGCCTCCTTATATTCCCCTGACTTAAAGTCATCCATGGCGCTGGAATATAGATTATCCTCCACAGAGCTTTTAGCCTCCTTCAGCTTTCGTCGGACTACAGGGGATACAGGTTTAACCCGAGGGATCACCACCCTTGCAGCAGTAATCTTCTTCTTATCCACAGAAACCGCTTTTTTCTCTCCCACAGCAGGAAGAAGTTTCTTCTCATCCTCAGCGGCAACCTCCTTCTCATCCGCAGGAACCACTTTCTTCTCTCCCTCAGCGGCAACCTTCTTCTCATCAAGTGGTAAAGGCTGGGTATGAATTTCGCGTGCCTCGTCCGCGGCCTTTGCAGAAACGATCTGAATCTTAAAATAGTCAATAACGCCATCCCTCTTTAACTTTTTCCCAACCCTTAACGCCTCGGCTCCACTCTTATATTTGCCCACGTAAACCCTGTACCACCGTCCTTTGCCGGAAATATCGACCTTTTTATAAAAAGCGGGATATCCTTTGGCTTTTAATGAAGCTACATTTGCAACCGCCTTGCCGTGATTCTTATACGAAGCTATGTGAATACTACAGACATCCGCCGCGTAACATCCCGAATCGGCGGTACAAACCAAAAGTATTAGCAAAATGGATAAGACAAAGATTTTCTTCATACTACCTCGTGATCAAATTTGGGTTAAAGGCTAAGGGTAAAGGGTAAAAGGCAAAACCCATGGCTTTGACCTTCAGCCCTTCGCCTTTAACCCTTAACCCTTTGCCTTTCGCCTTGCATTATACACACCCTTACCACCGATCGAAGCAAATTATATACCAGATGCCTTCAAGTCCCGGAGTTGCTTAAGGATATGGACAGAATACAGCGTATAGCGCGTAGTGCATGGCACTTTTGCTCTATGCGCCATGAGATAAACGTCAATCAGCTATCATTTCAGACAAATATTTGACGAATTTT
The DNA here is from genome assembly GCA_015222855.1 of Pseudomonadota bacterium. Taxonomy (GTDB): domain Bacteria; phylum Desulfobacterota; class Syntrophia; order Syntrophales; family JADFWA01; genus JADFWA01. Next base: position 2,040 of record JADFWA010000383.1, read on the forward strand.
TATAATTTCAGAAATTTTTCCTTGACATTACACCACACTCCAGTGTAGGGTAGCTTGTAACAAGTTAGAGTAACGCAACTTAATACAAACCAATTCATTATGGATGTAAAGCACTATGGCAAAAATTACAATGAATCTCAGTAAGGATGAATACAAGTTAAAAGAGATGATCCAGGCGCTTGGCAAAGCAATTTCTCAAGGGAATCCATATTTAAAGAGATCAGAAAGCGAAATCGCAAAGATGATACTTGAACCGACGCTAACCAAAGAATACCAGAAGTATGCCAAGAATAACAAGTAATCACTTGTCACAATTCCCATTCCCTTATTATGATAGCAAAATGTATTAAAGATATTGTAGATATTATGACACCATCAAAGCTGAAATATTTTATTGCAACCGTTTCCATCCTGTTGTGTTTATCCCCTCTTGCTTTTCACTCACATGCGACAATCCAGGCCACGCAGAAGCAACAGGATATTCCTGATTGTCTTGTCGCCCAATCCTCCGGATATGCAATAGTTGTAGATAAGAAAGCACAAAAGCTGTTTGTCTATCACTATGATGGTCGCTTCAATAAAGTGTATGAAACTGCATGTTCCACGGGGAAAAATCAGGGCACAAAAATGGTGGAAGGGGACAGCAGGACACCTGAAGGGATATACTTCCCAACAAAACTATTCACTGACAACCAGCTTTCCTCTATATACGGTTCTATGGCCTTTCACCTTGATTATCCAAATCTGCTAGACAAAAGAACAGGGAAAAACGGCAATAACATCTGGATACATGGAACAAATAAACCTCTGCGCCCCTTTCAATCAAACGGATGTGTCACCCTGACCAACAAGAGCATAAAGCATCTTTTCATCTACATCAAACTGAACAAGACACCCGTCATCATAGAGAAATCGGTAAAATGGATACCCCAGGATACCAGGCTGATCACGAAAAACAGACTGGAACATTTTCTGAACTCATGGATAAAAGCCATAGCAGAGGGTGATGTGAAGGCCCTGAGTTCTTTTTATGATGATAAGGAATCAAACAAACAAAACCATAAGCTAATAGGACAGATCAACAACTGGAAAACCGCCGATATCCCCTTTTCCCTCCAACCAGGAGATATTTCCATATTAAAACAGGGAGAATTTGCCGTCATTTTATTTAATCAAGTACTTTCTCTGGATAATATCACCCGCAGCGGCGGCTACCGAAAGCTTTTCCTGAAAGAAAATCAGAGCAGGTGGCTTGTTGTGGGGGATGTGTTCCAGCCCCCGGCCGCGAAAAAACTTTTTGCCGACACTTTGAGTACCCTGGATAGAACCGTCACTGATCATCGGGCTATCGGGCAGCTTATTGAAAAATGGGTGCACTTCTGGAAATCGGGAGACATGGAAAATTACAGATCCTGTTACGCGCCGGATTTCAGATCCCGCGGAATAAGCTTAAACAACTGGATATCTTATAAAACCGGACTTAAAAAGCGTAACAAAAACATCCATATCCGCATTGAAAACATTAAAATCACCTCAGGACGGGGGCGGGGGCTTGCGGCATTCACGCAAAAATACAGTTCATCAAACTATAGCGCCGTCGGAACCAAAAAGCTCCGATTTAAAAAAGCAGACGGTGAATGGAAGATCTATCGTGAAACATGGACTGCAATGAAGGATACACGTCCCGATAGAATTGCCTCGGAACATCGGGCCATCAGACAGCTTATTGAAAAATGGGTGCAATTCTGGGAATCGGGAGATATGGAAAATTACAGATTATGTTACGCGCCGGATTTCAGATCCCGCGGAATGAATCTAGGCAACTGGATATTTTACAAAACCGGACTTAAAAAGCGTAACAAAAACATCCGTATCTGCATTGAAGATATTAAAATCACTTCAGGCAGGGGGCAGGGGCTTGCGGCATTTACGCAAAAATACAGTTCATCAAACTATAATGCCGTTGGAACCAAAAAACTCCGGTTTAGAAAAGCAGACGGTGAGTGGAAGATCTATCGCGAAACGTGGACTGCGATGAAAGACACATATATCACAGCGCATAAGGCCTGCTCTGATATAAAAGGGAAATGATGGATCACGATAAAAAAAGAAAAGAAAAAAGCTGGACCATCCTTGTTATCGGAGATAAAGAACGCATCCGTTCCTTCGAAATTACGAAGACATTTATTGTCATCCCGCTTGTAATCGTACTTGGTCTCTTGATAGGAACAGGCATCTTTGCTGCCTGGCAGTTCCATGATAGAGCACAGACTCCACTTCAAATGGAACTCGCCTACAAGCTTAAAAGTACCCGGAACACACTGAAAACTATAAAACAGGAAAACAGCGATCTCATGACCAGGGTTCAAGACCTGGAAGGTCAACTAACCTTGGCACAACAGAATCAGAACACACTGGAAATTATCAGACAGGAAAACAGCAATCTCAAGGCCAGGGTTCAAACGCTGAAGGACCAGTTGGCCTCGGCGGAAAAAAAGTTGAAGAAAACCCTGACAGCAAAAACCTCCCCCCCTGCCGATACGGTAGTTGACAAACCCTACATGGTGGCTGTTGAAAATCTCAAGACAAGCTTTGACCGGATAAACAATGCCTGCATTTTCAGTTTTACATTGAAAAACAAAAAGGAGGACAACGTTACCATCTCCGGACGCAGCTTCGTTGTCCTGAAACCCGACAGCGCTGATTCAGAATCGTGGCGGGTTTACCCCAAGTTTACCTTGAAAAACGGAAGACCGCAAAATTTCAGAAGGGGAGAACGCTTTTCCATCGCCAGATTCAAGACCATGAAGGGGAAATTTCGGAAGATACCCATACAGGACAGTTATGATTCGATTACTGTATTTATTTTTTCCAACGATGGCGCTCTCATCCTGGAAGAAGAGATTGATTTAAAAAACGCTATGGAGGGTAATCGCTGAATGATCTCCTTTCAATACAGATATACAGCTTCATCCATCTGGCTGGTATGTTTATGCCTTCTTCTTGTTTCCATGCTTTCACCCGGACCATGCTGGTGCAAGAATACCCTTGAAAGATATTTCAGGGGAACAGATTACGAACTCAATGTCTACAGAATCCGCGGCAAATCACTTGGAAAAACGATCCTTATTATAGGGGGAATACAGGGCAATGAACCTGGCGGATTCATGTCGGCAGACCTGTATGCCGACATGACATTAGAACAGGGCAACCTGATAGTGGTGCCAAGGGCCAACTTTTATTCTATCGTGCTTAACCGCCGCCAGATCAACGAAGACATGAACAGGAAATTTTCAGAACCATCCAGAAAAAATTACGAGGCACAGGTTGTATCGATCCTGAAACGATTAATCGCCGAAAGCGACTGCCTTCTGAACCTCCACGATGGTTCCGGATTCTATTCCGACACCTGGCAAAACCCCTTGAGAAATCCCATGCGATACGGCCAATCCATCATCGCCGACTGCGAAACTTACACCAACCCGAAGAC
>JADFWA010000031.1 GCA_015222855.1 Pseudomonadota bacterium
TCAACCCGGAACTTGTAATTTCCTTCTGTGAAGTCATCCGGGTTGAATATAGCCGCTCCATTTTCATCTGTTGTCGCATATGTACCTGTGTAAGATCCTGCTCCAGTAAAAGCATAAACCCTGAGACCTGAAAGCAGCCTGCCGGTGCTGGTTTCGACTGTGACTACCAGGTTTTGCGGACCGATAGTATAGATTTGTGTGACGACACTGCTCTGGTTCCCTGCACTGTCAACACCCATAAATTTAAGTGTGGTGGTCTCATTGATGTCAATGGGAGAAGAGTAAAGGGAAGAGCCGGTAGTCGGTTCTATGCCGTTCGTGGTGTAATATATCTGTGCTGTTTCATCTGCGGTAAGGGTTACGTTCAATGCCGACTCATAGCTGCCTCCTGCAGGTGTCGCTTCGACCGTGGGAGGAGTTCTGTCTATGGTCACAGCGCCTGCGCTATAAGCTGAAGTCGAAGATTCACCATCTCTTATGGTTGCATAGATATAATAAGTCCCCTCAAGAGAGGATATATCCCAGGCATAAGTGTCATCTGATCCGTCAGGATCTTCGTTAAGGCCCTCTATGATTAGAGTTCCGTCTTCACCTGCATTGTCGGTGTCATAGTAAAGAGAAATATTTGCATTGCTGTCAGGATCACTGTCTTCCCACTGGATGACTATGCTTGCAGAATTGGTTAAGAGATCTGAAGCCGGCTCCTGTATAGTAATCTGCGGCGGGGTATTCACACCTGCACTGCTGATAAAAAAGGAAGCAGTAGCCATCCAGTTTCCGGCCAGGCCGTGTTCGTCCTCGGCCTGGGCTCGCCAGTAATACCAGGTGGTATCTGAAAGCTGGACCGGAACGATCCATTCAGGCGCGGATGATTCACCCTGTGCAACCAGGATGGTCAGCGCTTCATCAGAATAAACTTCGAACCTGTAGGTGAGGCTGTCACCATCAGGATCTTTTGCATGGCTTACTGAAAGAGTCGGCGTCTGTGTTTGAACCCAGGCGTTTTGGCCCGGATTTTTTAATATCAATACAGAGGGAGCGTCATTTGCAGTATTGACAAAGAAACTCCCCTGCACCCATGAGCTTTCCGCTGCTCCATCATTTGATTTTACCCGCCAGAAGTAAATAGTGTTGTCTTCAAGCCCGGTGACATTCCAGCTCGTTGTACCCGAACCTTCAGTAATCTCATCAGAAGTTTGCTTTGCATCACTGTCAAAGGTATTGACCTTATCCAGTTCAAAATAATATCCAAGGGTGTCGGCATCAACAGCGTTGTTTATAACAAGATCGAGCTGCAAATCTCCCACTTCGCTGCCCACGGCCGGAGAAGATACAGTCGGAGCGGCAGGCGCTGTATTTGCTGTATTAATATAAAATGATTCTGGAGAGGTTTCGTTTTGTGCCCCGTGCTCATCTGTTGCAACGACTCTCCAGAAATACCCGGTGCTGTCATCGAGCACTGTATCCACCACCCAGGATGTGCTCCCGTCCGGGCCTTCGGGAATACCTGAAGCGGAAGCAACCAGGGTGCTCATACCGCTGTCCGTATAAATCTCAAAGATATAGGTGATTATATCTTCATCAATATCAACGCTGTTTGTAACCTGCAGGACAGGTGTCTGCGTATCGACTTCGATGTTATCTTGCGGGTTGCTGATATTAAAATCGCCGGGCGGATCGTTTGAAGTATTTACAAATAAGCTTCCATATGCCCACAGGCTATAGCTGTATCCGTCAGTCGCCCTGGTACGCCAATAGTACCAAGAGTTATCGTTTAACGTTTCGGGGACTGTCCATGAGGTCGTCTGGACCCCTTCCGGTACTTCGGATACACCTGCAATAAGGGTAGCTAATTCAGGATCGGAAAAAACCTCAAATTCATAAGTTATTGTACCGCCGTCAGGATCCGTACTGTTATTTATTACAAGTTCAGGTGAAAGAAAGTTTACTTCAGTCGCATCTTCCGGTGACTGGATCACCGGTACAGACGGTGGACTATCGCTGCCGCATGGATTGGTGCCGTATAGATACTCATCAAGATCAGATATTCCGTCACCGTCGAAATCGCCGGTTCCATCCCTATCTAATGTACCGAAATGCTCCATCTCCCAGGCATCAGACATTCCGTCGCCGTCCGTATCATCTGCTGAGTTGATGGTTTGCACTGCTCGCTGGCTATCTTCCAGTATGCCGTCTGAAGCTTTAAAGGTAATCGGATATCTTCCGGCCTGGCCGACTGACGGTGTCCAGTCGAAAATGCCGGTCCCGTTACCGTTGTCTGTAAATGAAGCACCCGCGGGAAGTGGTGCCGCAGAAAGGGCTGGAATCGTTCCATCCGGGTCGCTTGCCTCGATAATGAATGAAAGCTGTTGACCTTCTGCCCTGGTGCGATCCGGAATATACTGAAGCACAGGGGCCTGGGGCACTGATTCAGGAACATCAAATTTAACCGTGTATGAGTCGGTCGTATTAACGTCAAACAGATTGATAAAATAATCCCAGCTGTGATCCGCTTTTCTGGTTTTCGATAACCAGACATTTTCTGTCTTGATAAGCTTGCCGTCTGATCTAACAGCTTCTGCGATGACCTTCTGGCCGCTAAAAGGATCGGGAAGCTGAACATACATGAACCCCGCAGTTACAGGCGTTGAAAGGGTATAGTGTGTCTCGGTTCCGTGTTGTCCTTCAAGCGCAAGGTTGGAAGAAGCCGACTGATCCATAACCTGTGTATCAACGCTGTCCGACTCGTAAATCCGGTAAATATCTCCATCCCTGGCAAGAAAATCCTTGATTAAATCACGCCCGGGCAAGTCCACAATGACATCATGGACAAGAAAATGGGTGTTCACTGCATCTATAAGTGACGTAAGTTCTCCGCCAAGTTCGTCTGAATGGGAAAATTCGGCAGTAAACTCCACAAACTGGCCTGATAGAGTACAGGTCATGATCCATCTGGCCACACCTGAGATATTCGGCTCTATATCGCCAAAATCGGCCAGCAGGCTTTCCGTTACAGGCTCCCCGTTGACTTCACTCCCTTCAATGACAAAACCTATCAACAGACCCAGCTCATTATCCACAATCTTCGGCTGGGCGGAATCTATTTTCAGACTTTTTGCCACGCCAAAACCATTGTTCTGTACCCGTACACCAAGGGAAAACGGAATCGGGGGTTCGATTTCAGGGGAAAAGGCGTCATCGCCGTAAACTTCAGAGGGGAGAAAGTAATCGAGTGTCAGCTCCGGCATTGGCTTTACGTATATATAATCAGGTGAAACCACTGTAACATTTTCATCCCCGCCGATAGTGTAAGTGAGAGTCGCACCGACATAATATAACGTTCCCTGTTCAAGACCATTGGACGCTCCGGGTGCCGGAATAATCAACCAGTGAATGTCCGCAGAAGAAGAGGGTGCTACAGTTCCGGACCCGTTCACATCATCAATATTTTCCATTGAATCCAGGCGTATGAAAAATTTAGCATCGGTATTGTCAGGATCCGAACTTGCAAGAACGCCGTTTCCTTCCTCATCCATAAAGGAAACGTCCACATTTACGTTTTCTAAAGTAATATGGGAAAGACCGTTATTAATGCTCATATGTGCATCAAAAGCCTGCCGCTCAAGAGTCAGCTCCTGCCGAATTTCAATTTTAACGCGGGCACAGACAGAGGCATCACCGGCGGCATGAGATAAAACCGGAAGCAGCAATAAAAAGCTAATGATTGATAATAAATAGAGTGCTAAAAGTTCTTTTAAGATCTTTATCTTTCCCATTTTCTTCCTCCGTTTATTACGGGCTATATATAAAAAGCGTAATAATTCACCACAGAGGCACAGAGAGCACAGAGTGGTTTCTTTTTTTATCCAATCGGGAGACCCCAGAGGAATAGGCTTCGCATTCCACAGGGCAAGCAACGATTGGATAAAAGAACTCATACCTTCGGTAACCCTGTAACGCTACCCTGAAAGCCATGCATGTCCTTTGGCCCGAAGGGCTGATAGATTTTTATTTGTCCCGATACCATCGGGACAAATAAAAAAGTTTTTCTCTGTGTCCTCCGTGCCTCTGTGGTTAATGTATTAATAGAAAGTTATTCCTTAATCAATTCATCTTTACTTCTAACCCTTCCCCCTGAACACGGAAACGGTTAAACTGTAACATCGGATTATCCTGCGGCCTCTTAATTATCCGTATGGCAATATAGTTTGAATTTTCTTTCATAAAAACCTTGTTTTGGGGATCAGAAATTCGCCATGCTCCGTCTTCATAAAACTGAGCCCAGTTATGATAATAGCCGGGTTTCAATATGGAGCTTTCCTTTGTAATATATCCACCGATACACCGTGCCGGGATTTTGACAGCCCTGCATAATGCTGTAAATAGATACATGAACTCAGTGCAGTCACCTTTTTTATGCGACAATGCATAGAGGGCGCCGCGTTCTTTACTTAAATACCCGGCATAACGTACATTACCGACAACCCATCGGAAAATATTTTCTGCGGTTTTTAGATTGCTTGAGGCAGTAAGTTTTTTCGCAGTATTAAATAGGACCGGATCATCAGATTCTATATATTTTTCTGCCTTAAGATACGGTTTTATATCCCTGACGGCTTCCGTAACCGGCTTGTCTGAAAGAAGCACTCTCGCCTTAATTTGAATAATCTTGGTTGCATAGGGAGGAAAGTCGTTTAATGTAAAATGCAAGACATGGTTGCCAAGATCATCAGTAATCAACTTGTAGGGATGAGAGCTTTTGATATTATCACAAAGTTGTGTTGAAGTCTGTTTTACAGGCGCATATGTCCAGAACTCGGCCTTTTTGAGTAAATGGTTGGTCTTATTCTGAAGGGTGAAACTGTATTGAATCTGCCTGGGGATTGGAGGGCTAGTTTCGGGGAGACTTGGAGTGACGACGTCTCTGGGTTTTCTCGAAATGGCCCAGAAAAGCGCAATACAAAGACAGGCCGTCGCCAAATATAAGGCGACTCTCTTTAGGGACAACTCGCGCATTTTTTTAGAGTCTTTGTCGAATGTTCCTTTGGTTGCCAAATAAGGGCCTGCCGTTGCAGGAACGTCTTGTATCCCTTTTGGCCGTTTTTGAGATAGAAAACATTCCTTATTCCGGTTTCTTGAATCAGCTTTTCGACTCTTTCGTATTGCTCACCTTTTTCATCAAAGATTAGAACAGACAACAAGGGGTTCCTTTCGTGTCTGTCCATTGCCCTCTTGATTCTTGAAACGAATTGTTCTGGATCATCTCCAAAGGGTATGGCCATTGCGTGGGGAATCAAATACCGACCTTCTGAGCTTTCCGATTTTGAGACATCAATCACCAGCCAGTTTTCGTCATTTTTTTCTTCAAAGAAAACTTGAGGAGGCATCCTGTTCAAGTCTTTTTGCGCAAATATGTCGCCGTTGAGAGGTGCCCCTTTTTGCCTCCAGGCATTCAACCCGCCATTCAGGATCCAAACCGCAGTAAAACCCGAATCCCTCAAGCGCTTGCACTCTTGTTCTAGTTGACCATAGTAATATCCCTCATTAATCAAGACAAAAGGGTTTGACTTCAGAAAACCTTTTGTTTTGATGGTAAAAAGGGGCACCGCCCAACTGTGTCCCATGCGGGGTTACCACGCCCCAACCGAATACACAGCGCAGGACGACACCCCCTATGGGGTACGTCCAGCACTTGTGCGTTACTCGGTTAAGTCCTTTCGGACTGGTGGTAATTCGCATGGGAAACGCTCAAGACTGTACGCGAAACTCAACTAGCCATGTGGGTACTGCTTTATGTCATTACATAGGCGTTCTCCTTTTGCTTTGTCTGTGCTTATCGGTTAAACTCGATAGTATGAATTTCCTTTTCAAAGCGGCGTAGCCGCGTCATACAAAATTGCGGGGCGATTTTATGACTTGTTTTGCATACCAGATTCTTTCCAGTTTGTACAGATCAAAAGTGGGGTCTTGGCTGAGACCAGGAAAGCTCATCACGACCTTGCTTGTTACAGCATCATGCAGCCCAGCTCTTTGGGGTCACCTGCCTCACATAATTGGTTCTTCCAGTATCTGAGACCCATGGCTTTCAGCCTCCTACTGACCGTACACTCTGTCCTTTATGTTTTGATTTCGACGATTTAAAAAAGGCCATAGCTATCCAACCAATTGACCACTTTCAAAAAATAGTGCCTAAGAAGAAA
>JADFWA010000032.1 GCA_015222855.1 Pseudomonadota bacterium
GCCGTCGGTCGGTTTCACTTTTGCTTTAAATCTGCCTGCAGGGATCTTGATGAATTCTATGTTTATTTCTTCATTTTGAATCCTGTAAACGTCATATACCTCTTTCTCGGAGACCTTTACGGATTTACTGATAAGCTCCTCCAGTTTTGCGATCTTCAACGACCTTTCTTGTGAGGTTTCAAAATCCTCGGGACTCATTCTGTAGTAACGGAGTACCTGTTGGTACAGGCGGTTGTCAAAAACGCCGTCCCTCTGGAAAGCCGGATATGATCGGATGGATGCCATGATCTCATCATCGCTCACGTATAGTTTGAGTTCATCGGCCTTTCGGATGGTGATGGCCCGGTTGATCAGGTTATCCAGTGCCTGTTGTTTCAGGTTCAATTCCTTTAAAATATCATCTGTGAGGTTATTTCCGAAACGCTGGCGGTAGCGGTTAAGGAGGTTTTGGTACTCATTCCGGAAGTCATTATAGGAGATGATTTTGTCATCTATGACGGCGATGGATTCGGCCTGCCTCTTCCCCCTGATGGAACCGAAATAGAAGACAAAGACAATAATAATAATGCCCAACAGCACCTGCATCAGCCAGTTCCTAGCATGTTTCCTCATTAATCGAAGCATAAGATGTTTCCTCAACTCGTTATTCGTAAATCGTTTCCTGATATCCGTTTTACGTTTTATCCGGGCTAATATTACAGTAACCTCTAAAATGCAATAATTTTTTGGAAAAATGGATTGATTGGGCCGGTGAAATGCGATATAGAAATCGGCAGCGCTCGGTTACTAACCGTCAGCTTTCAGCAAAAATAAAGAATTGGGAGGAAAGGAATTGCTGTTTGATTTTATTTTAGGAAGACTTTCCAATGATCTGGCAATAGATCTGGGGACGGCAAACACCCTGGTTTATGTGAAGGGGAAGGGGATAGTGTTGAGTGAACCTTCGGTCGTTGCTGTTCACAGGGATTCAAGGGGGATGAAAAAGGTACTGGCCGTCGGTGCGGCGGCCAAAAGGATGTTGGGAAGAACGCCCGGCAATATAGTGGCAATCAGACCGATGCGAGAAGGTGTTATCGCCGATTTCGATATTACCGAGGCGATGCTGCGGCATTTTATATTGCGTGTCCATAACCGCAGGACTCTGGTTCGCCCCAGGATTATTATATCCATACCTTCCGGCATTACACAGGTTGAGAGGAGGGCTGTCAAGGAGACCGCGGAATCGGCGGGAGCCAGGGAGGTTTATCTTATTGAAGAACCCATGGCGGCGGCGATAGGTTCCGGCCTGCCGATAACGGAGCCGGTAAGCTCTATGGTTGTGGATATTGGTGGAGGAACCACCGAGGTTGCCGTTATATCAATTTCGGGTATCGTTTATTCAAAGTCTGTACGGGTTGCCGGTGATAAGATGGATGAGGCGATAGTACAGACCATGAAAAGGAAATATAGTCTTTTGATCGGGGAGAGATCGGGGGAGATAATAAAGACAACCATAGGATGTGCATATCCGGAGAATGAATTGAGGACGGTCGAAGTAAAGGGAAGAGATCTGATAACGGGTATCCCGAAGATCATAGAGGTTGATTCGGAAGAGGTAAGGGAGGCCATAATGGAGCCGATAAGCATTATTGTGGATACCATAAAGGATGCCCTGGAACAGACTCCTCCGGAACTGGCGGGCGATATTGTTGACAGAGGCATCGTATTGACCGGCGGCGGTGCGCTTTTGCGTAATATGGACCTTCTTTTAAGAGAAGAGACCGGTCTTCCCGTAACGATAGCCGATGACCCGCTTTCAACGGTGGTTAAAGGTTCTGGTATGGCTCTGGATGAGTTGAAGCTGCTGAAAGAGGTTGCCGTTCAAATGTAGCAGATCGTTTCGTTAAAAGCTCACCGCTTACCCGTGGGGAAAATGTCATTTTATAAGAAATACCAGTCAATCATTATAGCATCCATCCTTATAATTGCCTCCATTATAATACTTTCCTTAAACTTAAAACAGTTTGGTAGAGTGTCGTTCCTGAGGAAGCTGGTTTTAGAGGCGGCGGCGCCCCTGGAAAAAGTTGTTAACTCAACCATAGAGGGCATAAGTGGTATATGGGAAAGGCATGTTTTTTTAGTGGAACTGGAGGAGGAAAACAGGAGGCTTAGAAATAAGATTGTTTTCCTGACAAAAGAAATTAACCGTTATCGGGAGGTGTCTCTTGAGGGGGTACGGTTAAAGAAACTCCTCGCGCTAAAAGAAGGTATTGATTATCCCACTGTTGCTGCCAGGGTTATAGGCAGGAACAGGTCGTCCGTATTCAAGATGATCTTGATTAACAGGGGAACCACAGATGGCGTGAAGGTAGGATCTCCTGTTTTGACCGATAAGGGTATTATAGGCAGGATTATAGAAACTTCATGGAATGTGTCAAGAGTTCTTCTTCTGGTAGATTACAATAGCAATGTGGATGCCCTGATTCAGGGGAACAGGGCGCGGGGGGTGCTGCAGGGACGCGGTTCCAAAGGATGCAGCTTGAGATATGTTCAACGGTCGGAAGAGGTAAAGGTGGGGGATACGGTAATTTCTTCGGGCCTGGCCCGTGTTTTTCCCAAGGGGTTGCTTCTCGGCACCGTCAAGAAAGTGGAAAAGAAAAAGTTCGGCCTGTTTCAGGAAATTGAAGTAGCTCCGGCTGTTGATTTTTCCAGACTCGAAGAAGTGCTCGTGATATTAACAGATGTGATAGATCAGCCACAAAGACACTAAGACACAAAGTGTAGAAATTAATTATATTTTCACATAATCTCCGGAAATTTTTATTAATCAAATGCCTCTGGTTATCATAAATTATGATATGATTTTAGTGACTTCGTGTTTTGGTGGCTGAATAGTTACAACCAATTGAACTAATAAAACTGTTTTGTTTTTCTTTGTGCCTTTGTGCTTTAGTGGCTGAACTGTTACTGTCAGACGAGGTGGATAGCAGATGATATATTATCTTTTGTTGCCGGTATTTTCACTCTTGCTGATCGTTTTTCAGACGACTGTCCTTGATCTTTTTTTTCTGGGTAAGATAGGGCTGGAGGTATCCCTGATACTGGTTGTGTATGCCGGTTTTCATCTGGACATTATGAAAGGAGGGGTTCTGTCCCTTATCCTCGGTTTTTTTCTCGATTGCGTCACCGGTGGTGTGACCGGCTTTTTTACGTTTATTTATGTGGCGGTATTTTTTCTTTCCAAGATCGTCTCTTTGAGAATTTATGCGGAGGGAATAGCCTTCATAATGTGTTTCACATTTATATGTATTTTTTCGGAAGGGATTATTACCGTTTTAATTTATAAATTCATCTGTGGGGCGGATATGTCTTATAATATTTTAAGGGTCTTTTTGCCCCAGGCATTGGTGGCCGGTGTGCTCAGCCCAGCATTTTTTGCCATATTTGAACGGCTTGAGGTTCTGTTGAATGTTGAGGGGAGAAAGTAAGTTAGCAGCAGGATATGACCCGGGCAAGTTCAGGGGGAGGTTCAGGATTTTGTTGTGGGTGGTGTCGATCACCCTTTCTATTCTGGTTGTCCGGATGTGGTATCTCCAGGCCATCAAGGGGGATGCGTTAAGACAAAGATCTGAGAATAACAGGATTCGTCTTTGTGAAGTCAAACCTTTGAGAGGTCTTATTAAGGATGTGGGAGGGAATGTTCTGGTAGACAATCAGGCTTCCTTCGATATTTCCGTTGTTCCGGAGGATGCCAAAGACGTCAAGGGCATCGTAAAAAAATTGGAGGGTCTGTACGGCAGAGAACACCTTAAATTATCCGGAGTAAATATTCACCATGAGGGAAAAAGAAGAAAGCCCTTCGTGCCGGTTAAACTTGAGAAGAACATAGGCAGGGAGAAGCTTGCCATAGTTAAAACACACTCTCCGGATTTGCCGGGTGTAGTTGTTGATGTGATGCCTGTCAGGGAATATGTTTTCGGAGAGATAATGGCACATATTCTCGGCTATGTGGGTGAAATCAGTCGTGGTGAATTGGAGAGGGATACTTCCGGTGACTATAAGTCCGGTGATATGGTAGGAAAATATGGGATTGAGAAATATCTTGATAAATATCTCAAAGGTGAAAATGGTGGAGAGCAGGTAGAGGTGAATGTTGCAGGCAGAGAATTGAAGGTCCTTGGAAAGATCGATCCTGTTCCCGGTTACAATGTTATTCTTACGATTGATTCCCGCCTGCAACGTATTGCCTGGGACGCCCTTGAAGGTAATGCAGGTTCTGCC